>NZ_CP061336.1:4542500-4817678 GCF_005473905.2 Ruminiclostridium herbifermentans | reverse complement strand
CTTATTTCGCCACCTTGATCATAATCAAAATTAATAATAGCAAAATGTAATAGTTACATTTGCTAAATGCATAATGTTATTAAAAAAATCAAATATGTAAATAATAAACAATAAAATTTAAGATAATAATACTCTAAAAGTTTTGTGTGAAAAGTATAATTAAAAAATTAAATAAAATAATAAAGTTATTAACAATGTGATTATAATAACACACAAGTTATCAACAAGCATTAATAAATATAACAGAGTTTTGTGGAAAATTCAATATAAAAAACACAAGATATCCACAAAAAAATTTTTTTATCAACTGAAATATCCACAGGTTTTTAAGGTAACATATATTTTAAACAACATATGGTTCAACTATACTTTTTTTGTACTATATATTGATTTATAAAGGTAAAAATAAATAAAAAGAAAATAATGTTAGCAATATAGTACATATAATTGAACCTTGACAGTATAAAAAGTATTAATATATAATAGATTCGGTGTCTTTAAAAGAAAAGACTATGATAAGTTTTATATAAAGTAAATTAGAACGGGGGTGGACTAATGTTAAGAACATATCAACCTAAAAAAAGACATAGACAAAAAGAGCACGGATTTAGAAAGAGAATGAGTACTGCAAATGGAAGAAAAGTACTAAGAAGACGCAGACTAAAAGGAAGAAAGGTTATTTCAGCGTAAGACCGCATTTTGTGGTCTTTTTCTTTAAAAATTGCTATCTTCCATACAGATAAAACTTTAGGAACTCGAAAATAGGATTTTAAGAACACTATTTATTTTCGAGTTATTATTGCTTAAATAGCAGTATTGGAAAATGGAGGTTAGCATGAAAAAGGTTGCGACACTTAAAAAGAATTACGAGTTCTCGAGAGTTTTTAATAAAGGATTGTTTTATGTAGGAAGGCATATAGTAGTTTATGCCTTTCCTAATAGGCAATCAATAAAAAGAATTGGAATATCAGTTTCAAAAAAAGCTGGAAAAGCTGTATTAAGGAATAGAAAGAAAAGGCTTATTAGAGAAGTCTATAAGCATTATGATGAATTTATTCTTAATGGTTATGATATAGTTATTGCTGCAAGAGGGGGAGAAACTGTATTCAAATATTCTGATTTGTTAAAGGAATTCAAATATTTATTGAAAAAGTTACAAATATTTGATCAGGAGAAATATAATTGCTTAAAAGACTATTAATATCTTTGATACATTTTTATCAAAGGTTTTTATCACCTTTAAAAATAAAGCCTACTTGTAGGTTTTATCCAACTTGTTCACAATATGCTTTGGAAGCTATTATGAAATATGGTTGCTTAAAAGGTAGTTATCTGGGAATAAAGAGAATATTAAAGTGTCACCCATTCCATCCAGGAGGGTATGACCCTGTAAAATAGATTAAATAAACATTAGGTTTAGGAGAAAAAATAAGATATGTTAGATTTTATTGCTGGTCCACTGGGTAAATTCCTTTACTGGATTTATACTGGAGTAAATAATTATGGTTTAGCACTGATTGTATTTACAATAATTGTTAGAACTGCTTTAGTTCCATTAACACTAAAACAATATAAGTCTACCGCTGAAATGCAAAAGGTTCAGCCTTTATTGCAAGAAATACAGAGAAAGTATGCTAATGATAAAGAAAAACTGAATCAAGAGACTATGAAGTTGTATCAGGAGCATAATATAAATCCTGCTGGAGGATGTTTACCTTTACTAATTCAGATGCCAATTCTATTTGCATTATGGCAGGTAATATCTAGACCATTAAAATTTATGCTTGGTTTGACAGAGGATAATTTAGCGAAATTAGCAGCTCAAGCTAATGCTACAGGACAATATAAAGAAATTGATACAATTACTTACTTTATGAAAAATGGTATGGGAGACCAAGTTGGAAATTTAAATATGTTCTTTCCAGGGCATGGAGGGATAAACCTTGGTAGTACTCCTACATTGGATTTTGGACAACTAATGTCAGATCCGTCAAAATTCTTAGTATTGATATTACCGCTACTTGCAGTATTAACAACATTTTTAACTGTTCGTATGTCAATGCCTAAAAAGAGTAATGACAAAGAAAAAGATAAAGCAGCTAATCCAATGGGAAATTCATTATTATTTATTTCTCCTTTAATGACATTAATATTTTCGATGCAGTTCCCTGTAGGTATGTCGCTATATTGGTTTGTTGGTAACTTATTTTCAATGGCACAACAATACTATGTGAATAAATATGTCCTTAAGAAGAAGGAGGTAGTGACAAAATAATGGCTTACAGTATAGAAAAAACAGGAAAAACAGTTCAGGAAGCTATTGCAGCAGCATTAACTGAATTAAATTTATCAGAAGAAGATGTTGATATTGAAATTATTGAAGAAGGTACAAAAGGAATTTTTGGTATTATTGGATCAAAAGTTGCAAGAATTAGAGTTACAGTAAGGGAAGAGAATAATAACAGATGCGATATTGCTTCTGATTTTCTATATACTATATTAAATAATATGGAAGTTGAAGCAGACATTAGTGTAAGCGAAGATGATGAAAATATAGTAGTTGATATTAATGGTGATGATATTGGTATAATTATTGGGCGCCGTGGCGAAACAATGGATGCTCTTCAATATTTAACTAGTTTAGTTGTAAATAAAGGTTATGAGGATTATAAGCGTGTTGTATTAAATGTTGAAAATTACAGGCAGAAAAGAGAAGAGACTCTTATAAAATTGGCTAATAGATTAGCTGAAAAGGTTGTAAAGTATAAAAAGCCAGTTACACTTGAGCCAATGAATCCATATGAGAGAAGAATTATTCATTCGTCTTTACAAGGCCATAAATTTGTTGAGACATTTAGTACAGGCGAAGAACCAAAAAGAAAAGTGGTTATTGCATTAAAAAAATAATAACAATTTATGAAATAAGATATATGGTGAAATGGTTCAGGAATTTTCTTGAGCCATTTTGTGTTTGAAAGTTATGATTAAGTATATATAACGAGGTATATTATGTATTTTGAAGATACAATTGCAGCTCTTTCTACACCTATAGGTACTGGTGGAATTGGAATTATAAGAATAAGTGGAAAAAATGCATTTGATATTGTATCAAATATTTTCATTTCAAATAAAACTATTGATGAAATTCAATCACATACCGTAACCTATGGGAAAATAGTGGATCCTACAAACAAAACTGTTATTGACGAAGTTTTGCTAACTAAAATGTGCAGTCCAAAGACTTTCACAAGAGAAGATATTATTGAAATAAATTGTCATGGAGGCTTAGTTGTTGTTAATAGAATACTTGAGCTTTTGATTAAATATGGAGCACGTCCTGCAGAGGCTGGGGAATTTACAAAGCGGGCATTCTTAAATGGTAGAATTGATTTATCTCAGGCAGAAGCAATAATTGATCTCATTAATTCAAAAACAGTTGAGAGTTCTAAAGCAGCAATAAGCCATTTAGAAGGAAATTTATCAAAAAAATTAACCTCATTAAGAGAAACATTGGTAGGACTGTTAGCACACATAGAAGTTACTGTTGATTATCCTGAACATGATATAGAAGAAATAACAGGTGAAAAGGTAATTGAGAGTTTGAAAATAGTCAAAAATAGTCTTATATCACTGGCAAAATCATTTGATAGAGGGAAAATCCTTAGAGAAGGAATTAATATTGTTATAGCTGGGAAACCAAATGTGGGGAAATCCTCTCTCTTAAATCAGTTATCCGGAAATACTAGGGCTATTGTTACAGATATTCCAGGTACGACAAGGGATATTATAGAAGAATATATTAACATTAAAGGTATTCCGGCTAAAGTTATTGATACGGCAGGAATAAGAATTACAAAAGATGTTGTTGAAAAGATAGGTGTTGATAAAGCATATAATGCTATAGAAAATGCGGATTTAATAATAATGGTTATAGCTGCTGATACAGGTATTCTTGAAGAAGATGCAGAAGTATTGAAAATTATTAAAGACAAGAAAAGCATAATAATGATTAATAAAATTGATTTAGTTGATGAAGATAAAATTGATACTATAAAGAATCAGCTAAATGTTGATAAAATATTAGAGGCGTCAGTTATTAATGAGAAAGGTATAGAAGAACTTGAGGAAATAATATATAAAATGTTCTATACTGGAGAGATATCTCAAAACAATGAAATAATAATAACAAATGCTAGACATAAAAATTTAGTAGATATGAGCTTAGAATCAATAAATCAAGCAATTAATTCATTTGAAATAGGAATGCCTTTGGATATGGTAACTATAGATATAAAAAATTCTGCAGATTTAATTGGTAAGATAACAGGTGAGTCAATAGATGATGCTATTATGCATGAGATATTTAGTCAATTCTGTATTGGTAAATAATCAAATTAATTAAAAAAGTTTTTTAAATAATTAATAAAAAGAGATATAGAAAGGAAGAATCCTAATGGATTATTTCGCAGGAAGTTATGATGTAGTTGTTGTTGGCGCGGGACATGCAGGCTGTGAGGCAGCATTGGCATCAGCAAGATTAGGCTGCAAAACAATTATTTTTTCAATAAATTTGGACAGTATAGCAAATATGCCGTGTAATCCCAATATTGGTGGTACTGCTAAAGGTCATCTTGTAAGAGAGATTGATGCTTTAGGTGGTGAAATGGGAAAGAATACTGATAAGACTTTTATTCAGTCAAAAATACTTAATTATTCAAAAGGTCCGGCAGTTTATTCTTTGAGAGCTCAAGTTGATAGACGACAATATCAAATGGAAATGAAGCATACATTAGAATTGCAAGAGAACCTTGATGTAAGGCAGGCAGAAATTGTTGAAATAATCACTGATGAATCTAAGACAAAAGTTAAAGGTGTGAAAACTCATACTGGAGCTATCTTTGAGTGCAAGGCCATTATTTTAACAACTGGAACATACTTAATGGGACGAATAATAATTGGAGATGTTAGCTATAGTGGAGGTCCAGATGGACTTTTTCCAGCAAACAGGCTTTCTGAGAGTCTATTAGCTCTAAATATTAAATTATTGAGATTTAAGACTGGTACACCAGCTAGACTTAATAGAAGGAGCATTGACTTTTCAAAAATGGTTGAGCAAAAAGGAGACGATGAAATTATTCCATTTTCTTTTGAGAATGAAAGTATTGAGAAAGAACAGGTATCTTGTTGGCTAACGTATACAAACAATGAAACTCATGAAGTTATAAGAAATAATCTACATCGTTCACCTCTTTATAGTGGAAATATTACGGGAATTGGCCCTAGATATTGCCCTTCAATTGAGGATAAAATTGTAAGATTTGCTGATAAGGAAAGACATCAAGTTTTTGTAGAACCAATGGGACTTGATACTGAAGAGATGTATTTACAAGGCATGTCAAGCAGTCTGCCAGAGGACGTACAGATAGAGTTTATGAAAACAATACCTGGTTTAGAAGAAGTTAAGGTAATGAGAAGCGCATATGCAATTGAATATGATGGTATTGATGCTACTGAGTTGAAACTGTCACTTGAGCATAAAAAAATAGATGGTTTATTTTCAGCTGGTCAAATAAATGGCAGCTCCGGATATGAAGAAGCTGCTGCTCAGGGGATAATTGCGGGAATAAATGCTGCAATGAAGCTAAAAGGGAAAAATCCTATTATTTTAGACAGATCCCAAGCATATATTGGGGTATTAATAGATGATCTTGTTACAAAAGGAACAAAAGAACCATATAGAATGATGACATCAAGGGCTGAATACAGGTTGCTTTTAAGGCAGGATAATGCAGATTTAAGATTAACTCCAATTGGCAGAGAAATTGGTCTTATTAGTGAGGAACGTTATAATAAATTCTTACAAAAAAAAGAACTTGTTGAGAAAGAAATTGAAAGAATTGAAACTACTTATTTACCTCCAAGTGAAAAGGTACTAAAATATCTTGAAAGTAGAAATAGTACAGCAATAAAAAGTGGAATAAATCTTGCAGAATTGCTTAGAAGACCTGAAATAAGCTACGAAAGTTTATCAGAGGTATGTGAACTTCCAAATTTATCAAGATCAGTAAAAGAGCAAGTTGAAATACAAATAAAATACGAAGGTTATATAAAAAGACAAATTCAACAGGTAGAACAGTTTAAGAAGCTGGAGGATAGAAAAATACCGGAGGATATTGACTATTCTATTATAAAAAATTTAAGATTAGAAGCAAAACAAAAGCTTTCTCAAATAAAGCCGGATTCAATTGGACAAGCTTCAAGGATAACAGGAGTTTCACCAGCTGATATAACTGCATTGCTTATTTATCTTGAACAAATGAATAGGACTTCCAATTAAGTTTTAATAGCGGAGTATTATAAATAAACTCATAAAAGCTTTTTATTTTAAACGTGGAGGGGAATATGGCTTTAGATATAGAATTAAGTAACCTTCTTAAAGAAGGAGCTAAGCATTATGGCAAAGAAATAACCGATGATCAAATAAATCAGTTCACCGAATATATGGAATTACTTAAAGAATGGAATAAAAATATAAATTTAACCGCTATAGAAGATGATAGGGAAATAATTATTAAGCATTTCATTGATTCTTTAAGTATATTGCCATATATAAAAGATGATTGTAAAACACTAATAGATGTAGGCACAGGTGCTGGTTTTCCAGGTATTCCATTAAAAATTGCAAATACAAATATAAATATAACTCTTCTTGATTCTTTAGAAAAAAGAGTTAAGTTTTTAAATGAAGTAATAAAAGTAACTAATATAGGAAATATAACAGCAGTACATGGTAGAGCTGAGGACTTTGGAGTAAATCCAAATTACAGAGAAAAGTATGATATTGCTGTTGCTAGAGCTGTTGCAAATTTACCAGTTTTGCTTGAATATTGTCTACCTTTTGTAAAAATAAATGGAATTTTTATAGCAATGAAGGGAAGTAACATCGAAGAATTGAACAACAGCGATAAAGCACTCGACATTTTAGGTGGGAAAATTGAGAAAATTGAAAAAATGGAATTACCTTTTACAAATATAGAAAGAAATGTTGTAGTGATAAGAAAGTTTAGACACACCCCGACAAAATATCCAAGGAAAGCAGGAAAACCAGGGAAAGAACCGTTGATATAGGAATAAAATGAAATCATTTTACAGATTTTTATCGAACGATTTTTTTTCGGTAATAAAGGAAATGGTATAAAAACAAGAGAATTATCCTTTGTAAGAATTTACAATATTTGGTATAATACCAAAGAAAAAATTAAAACTTATACAAAGGATGGTGCCGTTATGTTAGAAAACAAAGTTCAGTTTTCAAGTCAGGAAAAAAAAGACGAGTTAAAAAATATTACTTATGTTGGAATTGATTTTATAAGACCAAACCCATACCAGCCAAGGAAGCAATTTAATAAATTGGCTCTTGAAGAACTATGTGAATCAATAAAACAATATGGTGTATTACAACCAATTAATGTAAGAAAAATTTCACTAAGTACATATGAACTCGTTGCAGGTGAAAGAAGATTAAGAGCAGCAACAATGGCGGGATTAAAAGAAATTCCTGCAATAATAATTAATGTTGATGATAATGATTCAGCAGTAATGGCATTGATTGAAAATTTACAAAGAGAAGATTTAAGCTATATGGAAGAAGCAGAAGGCTATAGCAACTTAATAAATGAGCATAATTTGACTCAAGAAGAGTTGGCTCAGAAAATAGGAAAAAGTCAATCAACTATTGCCAATAAAATTAGATTATTAAAGCTTCCTCCATTAGTAAAAAAGATCCTTGCGGATAATAATCTTACTGAAAGACATGCAAGAGCTCTTCTTAAACTACATGACGAACAGCTTCAGCTGAAGGTATTAAAGCTAGTATGTGAGAGAGGGCTAAATGTAAAAAAGACTGAAGAACTTGTTGAAAAGGCAATTGATAGATTCTCTAAAGATGTGAAAAGGAAGTCAAGTGATAAAAGGATAACAAAATCTATTAAAGATGTAAGAATTTTTGTCAATACAATAAGACAGGCAATTGATATAATGAAACAGTCAGGAATAAATGCAAAAGCAGCTCAAATTGATAGGGGAGAGTACATTGAATTTGTGGTACGTGTTCCTAAAAATATGGCTTAGTATCTTAATAAAATTACTATGGCTAATTTTTATAAATGCTTATAATTTAATAAATTTAAGAATGAAAAAGTGGATTGTTTTTGACCCACTTTTTTATTATTTTTATTTCCCGAAATGAATTAAGACTAAATAATGGTAATTTTGGTGATAATATAAATATTAAATAAAAACAATATATAGTATTTAATAATTTTTTATACTACGAAATTTAAATTTTATAGTTTCTTAATTTTATAAATAACAGTTAAACTAATTTAGTATCAGCTAAAGTATAGATTTGCATTACTGTAAGCTTTATTGCTTGATTAACTAAATTTATTTATGGATAAGTATGGTGACAAAAAAGTGGACAGCCAGCCAAAAGTTTATTACAATATATAGTGGATTTGATTGTTTTTATAATATGAAAAGAGGTAGAAAGTTTAATGGCAGATGAAATAAGGGAGCAAAAAATTATACCTATAGACATAGAAGAAGAAATGAAAAAGTCATTTATAGACTATGCTATGAGTGTAATAATAGACAGAGCACTACCTGATGTTCGAGATGGTTTAAAACCAGTTCATAGACGTATACTTTACACTATGTATGTTTCGGGTTTTACACCGGACAAGCCATACAGAAAATCTGTTGCGACTGTTGGTGAATGCTTAAAAAGCTATCATCCACATGGTGATGCGGCGGTTTATGATAGTCTCGTACGTATGGCACAGGATTTTTCACTAAGACATCCCCTTGTTGATGGACATGGAAACTTTGGTTCAAGAGATGGCGATTGTGCAGCTGCAATGAGGTATACTGAGGCAAAGTTAACAAAGATATCAATGGAAATGCTTGCTGATATAAATAAGGATACTGTTGATTTTAAACCAAACTTTGACGAGCATGAAGTTGAACCAGTTGTTTTACCATCAAGATTTCCAAATCTATTGGTAAATGGTTCATCAGGTATTGCAGTTGGTATGGCAACAAATATACCACCTCATAATTTAGGTGAAGTAATTGATGGTGTTTGCGCTGTAATAGATAATCCAGAGATAACTATTGATGAATTAATGAAATACATTAAAGGACCTGATTTTCCCACAGCTGCTAAAATTGTGGGTAAAAAAGGTATAAAAGATGCATATAGAACTGGTAAGGGAAGAATAGTTGTTCGTTCTGAAGCTACAATAGAAGAGATGCCTGGAAATAGGCATAGAATTATTATTTCCGAAATACCATATATGGTTAATAAAGCACGTCTTATTGAGAAAATTGCTGACCTAGTTAAAGAAAAGAGAATAGAAGGAATATCTTTATTACAAGATGAATCAGGAAGAGAAGAACCTGTTAGAATAGTAATTGAGTTAAAACGTGATGCAAATCCAGGTGTAGTATTAAATCAATTATATAAGAATACTCAGCTTCAAGAGACATTTAGCGCAAATATGGTAGCTATAGTGCCTACTGAGGATAATCTTTATGAGCCAAGAACTCTAAATTTAAGACAGATTCTTGACTATTACATAGATCACCAGAAGGATGTTATTAGGCGCAGAACTAAATTTGAGTTAGATAAGGCTGAGGCTCGTGCTCATATTTTAGAAGGTTTAAAGAAAGCTCTTGATCATTTAGATGAAGTTATTAAAATTATTAGATCTTCAAAGAATGAGCCTATTGCAAAAGCAGGTTTAATTGAACGATTTGGATTTAGTGATAAGCAGGCTCAAGCTATCGTTGACATGAGATTAGGCCGATTAACAGGCTTAGAAAGAGAAAAAATAGAAAATGAATATAATGAATTAATTGAAAAAATTAATTATTATAAGAATGTATTGGCTAATGAAGTGTTAGTACTTGGAATAATTAAAGACGAGTTAAGAGTAATTAAAGACAAATATGCTGATGATAGAAGAACAAAAATAGAGATTGATGAATATGAAATTGATATGGAAGATCTTATTGAAGAGGAGGAAAGTGTAATAACTTTAACTCATTTTGGATATATTAAGAGACTTCCTGCAGATACTTATACAAGTCAGAGGCGTGGAGGCAAAGGCATAATTGGTCTTAGCACTAGAGAAGAAGACTTTGTTAAGGACTTATTTGTTACAACTACACATCACTATATAATGTTCTTTACTAATAAAGGTAAAGTATATAGGCTGAAAGCATATGAAATACCTGAGTCAGGAAGACAGGCAAAAGGAACCGCTATTGTAAATCTTTTACAGTTAGATGGAGATGAAAGGATAACAACGGTAATTCCAATTCAAGAATATAAAGAAGGTCAATATCTCATTATGGCTACTCGAAATGGGTTAGTTAAGAAGACTGATGTTATGGAGTATAGTAATATACGAAAGGGTGGGCTTGCTGCAGTTTCATTGAGAGAAGATGATGAACTGATAGATGTAAAACTCACTGATGGTAATCAAGATATTATTATTTCTACTTACAATGGAATGGCCATAAGATTTAAAGAAACTGATGCTAGACCGATAGGAAGAGTTTCTCAAGGAGTTAAGGGCATTGAACTGGAAGAAGGCGACCATGTTATTGGTATGGAAGTTTGTACAGAAAATACCACTCTATTAGTTGTTACGGAAAACGGCTTTGGTAAGAGAACAGAGTTAGATGAGTACAAGGTTCAAAATAGAGGGGGTAAAGGTGTTCTTACTTATAGAATTACTGAAAAAACAGGTAAGTCTGCGGGTATGAAACTTGTATCAGGTGATGATGACATCATGCTAATCAGCAGCGATGGTACAATTATTCGTATGAAAGTAAGTGAAGTTAGTATTCTTGGTCGAGCAACCCAAGGTGTTACTCTTATGAGAATGGCTGATGGAGTTAAGGTAGTAAGTATCGCAAGAATGGTAAATGAAGATGATGTGGACAGCGAAGATTCTTCCGATAATGGTGATGATGATGTCCGTGAAAATTCAAACTGCAGTTTGACAGATAACATACAAACAGATGACGATATTTAGATAAATTTTGCTTTTGAGTTTAATATATTTGAAATTAAATAGTGTTATCAATCTAAAAAGGCTATATGAGAAAACATATAGCCTTTTTAAGCTTTTTTGATGGCTCTATGTAGACTGTTGATGTAGGCTTTTAAACTGTGAATTTATCTTATTAGTTGAAGTAGGTCGGCAAACTGAGATTTTTGAAGGTATACTAATTTATTAATAATACAAAAATAATGTTAACAGAAATTATATTCATTTGGCAATAGTAGGGAAACTAGAAATTGTCACATTCTAACATATACTAGGATATTACCTACAAAGCTACAATTCACAGAATAAATTTACTAATAATTTCAGAAATAAGATACATCAAACCTTACAAGATAAAAAACTCTATTAATGAAGGCGAAGTATATTTAATAAAATTAAGGCTTTTTGTATGAATTCAGAAGAAAATAATAGGTAAATTAAAAAAATGAGTAAATATGGAAGTGTATTGTGTTGTAAATGTATTTGGTATGGTGGTATACTAACCAAGCTGTCTAGAGAATCAACACAATTTATTATTTATAGGAGTTTTGAAAAAAAACTAAAATAAAAATAAAAAAAGTGTTGACAACGAAACAGCAAGGTGGTATTATAATTAAGCTGCTTGCGACAAGTAAACAGCAAACAACTTGAAAAGCAGACGAATTGATGCTTTTGAGGATTGGACTTTGAAAAGTAAACAGTGACAAGTCTTTTAATAAAAGACCATGTAAAGGAACTCGAAAAATTCCAAAGTCTATATAATGGACTTTAAATTGAGTAACTTGCGAACTTTACAACCTAGTTCTTAAAGAACAAGGAACAATAAGTCAGCAATTTTAATGAGCAATTAAATTTTCAAATTTAAATATTAATTTGAGAGTTTGATCCTGGCTCAGGACGAACGCTGGCGGCGTGCCTAACACATGCAAGTCGAGCGGAGTTAATTGAAAGCTTGCTTTTGATTAACTTAGCGGCGGACGGGTGAGTAACGCGTGGGCAACCTGCCTTTCACAGGGGGATAACACAGGGAAACTTGTGCTAATACCGCATAACACATCGAGGTAGCATTACCATGATGTCAAAGGAGCAATCCGGTGAAAGATGGGCCCGCGTCCAATTAGCTAGTTGGTGATGTAACGGACCACCAAGGCGACGATTGGTAGCCGAACTGAGAGGTTGATCGGCCACATTGGGACTGAGACACGGCCCAGACTCCTACGGGAGGCAGCAGTGGGGAATATTGCACAATGGGGGAAACCCTGATGCAGCAACGCCGCGTGAAGGATGAAGGTTTTCGGATTGTAAACTTCTTTAGTCAGGGACGAAAAAATGACGGTACCTGAAGAATAAGCCACGGCTAACTACGTGCCAGCAGCCGCGGTAATACGTAGGTGGCGAGCGTTGTCCGGAATTACTGGGTGTAAAGGGCGTGTAGGCGGGAATGTAAGTCAGATGTGAAATCCCAGGGCTTAACTCTGGAGCTGCATCTGAAACTATATTTCTTGAGTGCCGGAGAGGAAAGCGGAATTCCTAGTGTAGCGGTGAAATGCGTAGATATTAGGAGGAACACCAGTGGCGAAGGCGGCTTTCTGGACGGTAACTGACGCTGAGGCGCGAAAGCGTGGGGAGCAAACAGGATTAGATACCCTGGTAGTCCACGCTGTAAACGATGGATACTAGGTGTAGGAGGTATCGACCCCTTCTGTGCCGGAGTTAACACAATAAGTATCCCACCTGGGGAGTACGGCCGCAAGGTTGAAACTCAAAGGAATTGACGGGGGCCCGCACAAGCAGTGGAGTATGTGGTTTAATTCGAAGCAACGCGAAGAACCTTACCAAGGCTTGACATACAGTGGAATACGGCAGAGATGTCGTAGCCCTTAGGGGCTGCTGTACAGGTGGTGCATGGTTGTCGTCAGCTCGTGTCGTGAGATGTTGGGTTAAGTCCCGCAACGAGCGCAACCCCTGTTGTTAGTTGATAACATTCAGATGATCACTCTAACGAGACTGCCGGTGATAAATCGGAGGAAGGTGGGGACGACGTCAAATCATCATGCCCCTTATGTCTTGGGCTACACACGTACTACAATGGCTATTACAATGAGAAGCAAAGCTGTAAAGTGGAGCAAATCTATAAAAATAGTCTCAGTTCAGATTGTGGGCTGCAACCCGCCCACATGAAGTCGGAATTGCTAGTAATGGCAGGTCAGCATACTGCCGTGAATACGTTCCCGGGCCTTGTACACACCGCCCGTCACACCATGAGAGTCTGCAACACCCGAAGTCGATAGTCTAACCGCAAGGAGGACGTCGCCGAAGGTGGGGCCGATGATTGGGGTGAAGTCGTAACAAGGTAGCCGTATCGGAAGGTGCGGCTGGATCACCTCCTTTCTAAGGAGACAGGGATGATGCAGCGTAAGTTGTGATTATCCAGAATCTTTAGGTCGAAGATAGTGTCAGTATTAGCTTGAGCAGAGCTCGCGAAGTCTGGTAAAACATTATCTTAGAGTACTTTGCACGAGGATTTACGAAGTAAATCCTTTAGTCACTGTTTAGTTTTCAAAGCCCAAAAGCTTTGAAAACTTTTGTACATTGAGAACTAAATAATGTATCGATAAATGCGTTTTTTATGAAATTTAAATTTCTTTATGGAATTAAAGTTTCATAGAAACAAGTTTTAATGAAGATGAGAAAACGTAGATATAATTTACATTGTGAATAATATTTACGCGACAAATAATAAGGGTAATATGTACAATTTTTGCAAAAGAAAGGTACACGTGACTCTTAGGAAAGAACTCATTGATAGGTTAAGACAATCACAATCAATTGTGAGAAGCAATTGATATACTTGAGAATCCAAATTATCGAAGATAATTCGAAAAGAGGTCAAGCTACTAAGAGCGTAGGGTGAATGCCTAGGCACCAGAAGGCGATGAAGGACGTGACAAGCTGCGAAAAGCTACGGAGAGGCGCAAATAGCCTGTGACCCGTAGATATCCGAATGGGGGAACCCGGCCAAACTAAACATTTGGTCATCGTTACATGAATAAATAGTGTAACGAGGGCAGACGTTGGGAACTGAAACATCTAAGTACCAACAGGAAAAGAAATCAAAAGAGATTCCGTAAGTAGTGGCGAGCGAAAGCGGATTAGCCCAAACCAAGAAATAGCAATATTTCTTGGGGTTGAGGACTAGCATAATGATTCTCAGAGCATAGCAGAATGAGCAGCTGGAAAGCTGAGACCATAGAGGGTAAAAGTCCCGTATGCGAAATGCGAAGAGACAGGCTAGTATCCAGAGTACCACGAGGCACGTGAAACCTCGTGGGAAGCAGGGTGGACCACCATCCAAGGCTAAATACTAACTGGTGACCGATAGTGGAGCAGTACCGTGAGGGAAAGGTGAAAAGAACCCCGGGAGGGGAGTGAAAGAGAACCTGAAACCCTATGTTTACAAGCAGTTGAAGAGCGTTAAAGCTCGACAGCGTACTTTTTGTAGAACGGTCCGGCGAGTTATTGTATGTAGCGAGGTTAAGTACGTAAAGTACGGAGCCGAAGGGAAACCGAGTCTTAATAGGGCGACAAAGTTACATGCTATAGACCCGAAACCGGGTGACCTACCCATGGACAGGTTGAAGCGGGAGTAAAATCTCGTGGAGGACCGAACCACATGACCGTTGAAAAGGTCTGGGATGAGCTGTGGGTGGCGGAGAAATTCCAATCGAACTCGGAGATAGCTGGTTCTCCCCGAAATAGCTTTAGGGCTAGCCTCAAGTTAGAGTCATACGGAGGTAGAGCACTGAATGGGCTAGGGGCCTTACCAGGTTACCGAACCCTATCAAACTCCGAATGCCGTAATGATGTTACTTGGGAGTCAGACTACGAGAGATAAGTCCCGTGGTCAAAAGGGAAACAGCCCAGACCATCAGCTAAGGTCCCCAAATTACAGTTAAGTGGAAAAGGATGTGGGTTTGCTAAGACAACTAGGATGTTGGCTTAGAAGCAGCCACTCATTCAAAGAGTGCGTAATAGCTCACTAGTCGAGTGAGCCTGCGCCGAAAATGTCCGGGGCTAAACTGTATACCGAAGCTATGGATCAGCGTGTGTTCAATAGTATCACCTAGCAAAAGACTGCTAGAACATTTCACAAAATGCATCATATAAAATATGATTAAGGAGCATTTTGTCAAATGTTCCATACAGCTAAACTGTATACCAGAAGTAATTAGAAGGTATATAAAAGGAGTTAGGAGATAGTATTGAACACACGAGGGTGGTAGGGGAGCTTACTGTTGTAGGTTGAAGCACGACCGGAAGGACGTGTGGACGAAGCAGTAGTGAGAATGCCGGAATAAGTAGCGAGAGTAAAGTGAGAATCTTTACCGTCGAAAGCCTAAGGTTTCCTGGGGAAGGTTCGTCCGCCCAGGGTAAGTCTGGACCTAAGCTGAGGCCGAAAGGCGTAAGTGATGGACAACAGGTTGAAATTCCTGTACTACCGTTATTCGTTATGAGAGAGGTGGGGACGCAGGAGGATAAGTCAAGCATACAGCTGGAAAAGTATGCGCAAGCGAGGTAGATAGTCTAGTAGGCAAATCCGCTAGATGTTTCGAAGGCGTGATGCGGAGGGAAAATAAGTACCGAAGTGACCGATTCCACACTGACGAGAAAATCCACTATCCAGAATAAAGGTACCAGTACCGCAAACCGACACAGGTAGGTGAGGAGAGAATCCTAAGACGAGCGGGAGAAGCGTTGTTAAGGAACTCGGCAAATTGACCCCGTAAGTTAGCGATAAGGGGTGCCACTAGAGATAGTGGTCGCAGAGAATAGGCCCAAGCAACTGTTTATCAAAAACACAGGTCTCTGCTAAATCGAAAGATGAAGTATAGGGGCTGACGCCTGCCCGGTGCTGGAAGGTTACGGGAATTGCTTAGCGCAAGCGAAGGCATGAACTTAAGCCCCAGTAAACGGCGGCCGTAACTATAACGGTCCTAAGGTAGCGAAATTCCTTGTCAGGTAAGTTCTGACCCGCACGAATGGCGTAATGACTTGGGCACTGTCTCAACAACGTACCCGGCGAAATTGTAGTACTTGTGAAGATGCAAGTTACCCGCGGCTAGACGGAAAGACCCCATGGAGCTTCACTGTAGCTTGATATTGGGTTTCGGTATTTTTTGTACAGGATAGGTGGGAGACTGAGAAGTAGTGGCGCCAGCCATTATGGAGTCGACGTTGGGATACCACTCTAAAAGTACTGGAACTCTAACCAGGTACCATAAACTGGTACTGGGACACTGTCAGGTGGGCAGTTTGACTGGGGCGGTCGCCTCCTAAAGAGTAACGGAGGCGTTCAAAGGTTACCTCAGCGCGGTTGGAAATCGCGCATCGAGTGCAAAGGCATAAGGTAGCCTGACTGCGAGAGCTACAACTCGAGCAGATACGAAAGTAGGACTTAGTGATCCGGTGGTATGAAAGTGGAATTGCCATCGCTCAACGGATAAAAGCTACCCTGGGGATAACAGGCTTATCTCCCCCAAGAGTCCACATCGACGGGGAGGTTTGGCACCTCGATGTCGGCTCATCGCATCCTGGAGCTGTAGCAGGTTCCAAGGGTTTGGCTGTTCGCCAATTAAAGCGGTACGCGAGCTGGGTTCAGAACGTCGTGAGACAGTTCGGTCCCTATCTGCCGCGGGCGCAGGATATTTGAGAGGATCTGTCCTTAGTACGAGAGGACCGGGATGGACGAACCTCTAGTGCACCAGTTGTCATACCAATGGCACAGCTGGGTAGCCAAGTTCGGAAGGGATAAACGCTGAAGGCATCTAAGCGTGAAACCCACCTCAAGATGAGATATCCCACTAGCAATAGGTAAGACCCCATGTAGACTACATGGTTGATAGGTCAAGAGTGTAAGTACAGTAATGTATTTAGCTGATTGATACTAATAGGTCGAGGGTTTGACCCAAAGAAGAGGAACAAAAGTTTCCAACAGGTATTCAAGAGTAGGTCGTTTTAATCTAGAAATGAGGAAAGTACATCTTCAATCGATAACATTATTTAGTTCTGAATGTACAAAATATGCTTGACAGAGTATATGAAATGTATTAACATACAAAAGCAGTAAAGGTACATTTAATGAATAGCAGTAAAAAATTAAGTCAAAAACTCTTCGAGAGGTAAAGCTTTTAGAAGAGATAAAGTTTCTGGTGGATATGACGAGATGGACACACCCGTTCCCATACCGAACACGGAAGTTAAGCATCTCAGTGCTGATAATACTTGGCTGGCGACGGCCTGGGAAAGTAAGTCTCTGCCAGAATTATATCAGAGTTTCGAGCGCATAGCTTGGAACTCTGTTTTTATATATATAATTTTTTTTGTGAAAATCAAAAGCGTATTATCTTAAAGATTGAAATTTTAAAGTTATATAAAACTTTGAGTGTAAATGTTTTATATATAATTTTAGCCTTTGTAGGTTATACTAAAAATATGTAATTATTATAAATAATAAATATACTTTATATTATAAAAGCATTTACAAAGCAAAATATAAGTATTAAAATAAATGCAGTATTTCAACTGATTTTATATAGTTAATAATATAATGTTGGGATATTAAAAAATACTTGTAAAGTAAGAAAATAATTGGACATGCTTCTATCTGTTAGTTAAACACACTATATTTTAGGTCTAAATGACGGTATTTCAGACTAGAAGAGAAAGAATCTATTAAATATAACTAGTGGATATAGTATAAATATAATACTACTAGATTTCTACCTTTTATTTAGTAATGTACTTTACACTAATTATCGAAAAAATGAGGTATATTAATGGATAAGCATACACTAATAAGTAATATTAATAAAATGAAAAAAGAACAAAATGCCGTGATAGTTGCACATAACTATCAGGTAGATGAAGTGCAAGAAGTTGCTGATGTTGTAGGTGATTCGCTTGCGTTAAGCCAATTTTGTGCGAAGAACAGCGCAGATACAATAGTTTTCTGTGGAGTTCATTTTATGGCAGAAAGTGCAAAAATTCTTTCACCTGAAAAAACGGTTTTATTACCAGAAATTAATGCAGGCTGTCCTATGGCAGATATGGTCACTGCTGATGCTCTCAGAGAAGCCAAAAAGAAGTATCCTGAAGCTGCAGTTGTGTGTTATATAAACTCTAGTGCAGAGGTAAAAGCAGAATGTGATATATGCTGTACTTCATCAAATGCCTTAACCGTAATTAGATCAATAGAACAAAAAGATATTCTGTTTGTTCCTGATCAAAACCTTGGCAGCTATGTGGCTAAAATGGTTCCTGAAAAGAATATTATTCTTTGGAAAGGATTTTGTATTACGCATCATAAAGTTAAGGCAGAGGAAGTTTTAAAAGCAAAGGAGTTACATCCTGATGCTTTATTACTTGTACATCCGGAGTGTAAGCCAGAGATTGCAGAACTTGCTGATTATGTTGGAAGTACTAAGCAAATAATTGATTATGCGAAGAATTCAGATAATGATAAATTTATAATTGGAACTGAGATGGGAGTTTTATATCAATTAAAAAAGGACAATCCTACAAAGACTTTCTATCTTATGTCCAATGGGCTTATATGTCCAAATATGAAGAAAACTTCGTTACAAAGTGTTCATGATGCATTAGCATTTAAAAGATATAATATTACATTGAGCGATGATATAATTAATCGTGCATCCCATTGCCTAAATAAAATGTTAGAAGTTTGCAAATAGTATATACGGCTATGGGGTAATAGGGGGAAAAATGGAAGAAGATGCGAAAAGGCTTGACATTAAAGTCATATATAAGGATGTTGTTATTATTGGAAGCGGTATAGCTGGAGTTTATACTGCGTTAGAAATACCCGAGAGCTATCAGGTAGCCATAATTACAAAGGAAACCTTGGATATCAGTAACTCTGTGCTTGCACAAGGCGGTATTGCTGTATCTCTAGATGAAAAGAATGATTCACCTGCATTACATTTTAAAGACACACTTTTTGCAGGTGCAGGCCTTTGTGATCAGAAAAGTGTATGGGTATTAGTAGAAGAAGCAGCAGAAAATATTAAAAAACTCTGCAAGTTGGGTGTGAATTTTGATAAAAGCGCACATGGACTGTCACTAACTAGAGAAGGTGCACATAGTGTAAATAGAATTATTCATTCTGGTGATACTACAGGCAAAGAGGTATGTGATACATTAATAAGTGTAGCACACAAAAAGGAAAATATATCTATATATGAAAGATATTTTGCTATTGATTTGGTAGTTGAGTCAGGTAAATGCTGTGGTGTTATAGTTTATGATGAATTAGAAAATAACATTAAAGTATTTAGATCTGATGCTGTTGTTGTAGCGACAGGTGGCTTTGGGCAGATATATTCACATACAACGAATCCTGAGGTTGCTACAGGTGACGGAGTTGGTATGTGCTTAAGAGCTGGTTCTGAAGCTATGGACATGGAATTTATTCAATTTCATCCTACTGTACTATATCATCCTAAAGATAAAAGCTTCTTAATATCTGAAGCAGTTCGTGGTGAAGGTGCTAAATTAAGAAATCATAATAACGAACGATTTATGCATAAGTACGATGAACTAGGGGAATTAGCTCCTAGAGATGTTGTTTCAAGAGCTATATTTCAAGAAATGACTATTTCAGGAAAGAAAAATGTATTTTTAGATATTACTTTTCAGAGCAGAGAGCATCTTGAAGAGAGATTTCCAAATATATTTAAAACATGTCTTGAATATGGCATTGATATGTCAAAAGATTATATCCCAGTTGCTCCAGCAGAACATTATTGTATGGGAGGAATTAGGACTGACGTAGACGGGCAAACCAACATAGATGGACTATTTGCTTGTGGTGAAGTAGCATGTACAGGAATACATGGTGCTAATAGATTAGCAAGTAATTCCCTTCTTGAGGGCTTGGTATTTGGCAGAAAAATTGCAAGAAAAATTGCTTCGACAGGAAAGAACTCTCAGAAACCAAATATTAGCATTAAGCATGATTATATATTGAATTTAGATAATGAAGAAATTCTTAAACATATGAAGCAAGAAATACAAGAAACAATGACTAAGTATGTTGGTATTATAAGAGATGAGCAAGGCTTAACAAAAGCAGCAGGCATTATAAATAAAATTCATGAAGATTATAATAAATTGACAGGTTTTAGTTTGGTTAAGCTTGAGGTCGCAAATATGCTTGTGGTTGCAAGGCTAGTAATTGAATCAGCTCTTGAAAGAAAAGAGAGCAGAGGTGCTCATTATAGGTCTGATTTTAATATGTCTGATGATGTTAATTGGAAGAGAAATATCGTAAAGAAATTAAAGGGGTAGTAAAATGAAGCTAGATAAATTATATATACATGATACCATTATGAATGCACTAAAGGAGGATATGCCTTTAGGAGATATAACAACTGACAATATTATTGATGAAGAAGAAGTTTCAAAGGCAGAGTTTTTAGCTAAGCAGGATGCAGTTATTGCTGGTCTTGATATAGCAAAATATGTTTTTGAAATACTAGATAGTAATATTGTTTTTAAGGCTTTAGTCAAGGATGGAGATAAGGTTAAAAAGGGAGATATCATTGCTGAAGTTAGAGGTTCAACGAGAGCATTACTTAAAGGTGAGAGAACTGCATTAAACTTTTTGCAAAGGCTATCTGCAATAGCAACTATGACTGATAGGTATGTTATCAAGGTTCAGGGACTTCCTGTAAAAATAGCTGATACAAGAAAGACTACACCAGGATTAAGGCTTTTAGAGAAATATGCAGTAAGCGTAGGTGGGGGTTCAAATCATAGATTTTCATTATCAGATGGTGTACTTATTAAGGATAATCATATAGCAGCAGCTGGAGGAATTAAAAATGCAGTTGAACGCGTAAGAGAAAGTATACCTCATACTGTGAAAATAGAAGTTGAGGTTGAATCAATGGAAGAGGTTCAAGAAGCATTGGACTGTAAAGCTGATATCATTATGCTTGATAATATGTCGACAGAGCAAATGACAGAGGCTGTACGCTTAATTGATAAAAGGGCTTTAGTTGAAGCATCCGGAAATATGACTGAAGAAACTATATATGACGTTGCTTTAACAGGAGTGGATATTATTTCAATTGGAAAACTTACACATTCGGCAAATTCAATAGATATTAGTATGAATATTTATTAGAAAATATATTGTATTTTGAAACTGGGGATAATTATTTTAGTTATCCACAGTTTTTTTTAGTTATACACAGTATAAATATTGGGAAACTGCAGAAGCCTTTAAAATTAAGAGGTTTAAGAGAATGTTATAACAACATTTAATCCACAAATACATATAAAAGTGTGGATTACTATATATAAATTCATGGAATAATTTACATTAGAGAAGGATATACTAAATATGATATTATAGTGCAGAATAAAGCGCTATATATAGTTTGTATTGTAATATAGGCTTTATAATATGTGTGTATATTGTGGATAATTTGTTATGAAATAATTTCCTTAATATTTATTTATATATGAGACAAAATATTATTGTACGCTTTAAAAATCTATTATGGGCGATTATAGCGTATTATTTATTTAACTAAAAACTTAATACGCACACACCAATTGCCCGAAAAGGAGGCACTACCATGAGTAGACATAAAAGTACGATGTCAGAGGCTCTTAAAGAGGAAATTGCCAAAGAACTTGGAGTCTACAACACAGTTTCTTCTGAGGGATGGGGAGCAGTAACTTCGAGAGATTGCGGAAACATGGTAAAGAAGGCAATTGAAATAGCTGAGAGAAGTGTCAACCAATAGTAGAGTATTTTAGCGTAGTTAGGGCTGCAGCAAGTTAAATATTGTACTTGCTGCAGCCCATTATACTTTGTAAACTCCATAGATAATATGAGATAATTAAGTATCTTTAGTTTAAACTGTTTTGATATATAGCAATTAACGTGTAATAGATTGATTTTAAAAGGGAATTAATTTATTATAGAGATATAGTACGCTAAGTAAGAGTTTAAAGCATTAGATGGATTTTGATTAGGTATTGATAGAGGAGGGCATAAATTGAAAAATGCACTATTCACATATAATCCAATATCAGGTGGACATAAGATACCAAATGAATTAGATTACATATTGGCATCATTTCAAAAAAACGGTATACTTGTTCAGCCATATAGACTTATAGATGGAGACAAAGACAATATAGTACATTTATTAAAATCTGGTATATATGACTTTGTTATAGCATCTGGTGGGGATGGTACCATAAATTCTATTGCAAATATACTTCTTGAAAATAACATTGAAATGCCTATTGGTGTAATTCCTTCAGGAACGTGTAATGACTTTTCAAAAAGTATTGGAATTAATTCATTGCAGGAGAGCATTGATATTATACTTGAGGGAAAAGTTTTAGCCTGTGATGTAGGCTTTATTAATGAATCTCAATATTTCTTGAGTACTTTTGCTGGAGGAAATTTAGTGGATGTTTCCTTTAGTACAAATAGTGACTTAAAAAAGAACTTTGGCCCATTTGCCTACTATCTGAAAGGATTGTCGGAAGTAGCTAATATAAAAAGCTTTGACTTAAAAGTGACTGCTGATGATAAGGTTATAGAGGGAAAGTTTTTGTTGTTTTTAATTGTTAATGGCAGACAAGCAGCAGGTTTTCCTAACTTAGTAAATGATGCTGATTTAACAGATGGATATATGGATATAATTCTTTTAAAAAAATGTTCAAATATAAACTTGGCAAGTATTTTCTTTAAAGTATTAAGTAAGGACTCTGTGAATGATAAAAATGTAATTATGCTTAAAGCAAAGACTTGTGATATTACTAGTAAATCACAGATAGCCCTTACAATTGATGGGGAAAAGTCAGAGTTATTTCCGTGTCATATTGAGTTTAAAAATAAAGTTTTGAAGGTATTTGCACCACAAAGTGTAGTAGATTTTAACAATGAGGCAAGAAAAAGTCCTTAATTACTATAGTGGTAGATACAGTTTTAGATGATGAAAATTTCTTCTGCCTCATTGAAACGCTGTTGATGAAATAGCTTGAAAATAAAGTAAGCACGAACAAGGTGCATTTTCTGACCACAAAAACCATAATTAGTTTTTGGCGATGTATAAAACGAAAAATTTAATTTTGAATCTAGGCGTTATACCGAAGCAAGAAAAGATCCTCAACTTCTATAAATGATGAATGCTTATGCTTTTAGCAGATGTGAAAAATTTCCGCTTTGTTGTTTAGGGTTTAATAATGAAAAGCCTCTGAACATAATGAATTTTTCTACTTGAATTTTTCTAAATAGTAAAATTTCATTATTCAGAGGCCTTATATTTTAAATAGATTAGGTTAAATTATAGTTTAACATTATGAAAAGTATTCAATACATTTGGTGTTTGTTGTCTTTAAAAGATACAAGCAGCTGATTTCGTCCATTTACAAATGATTTTCTAACATAATATCCACTAGTTAAAAGTAAGTCGTAAAGCTTATCAGTCTGATTGAAATAGTTGTTTCCAATGTCAAGAACTAGCGTTTCGCCTGGTTTAAGTTTACTTTCAACTATATCAATAGCATTGTCTTCATTTAGCATTTCAGAATTGACTAAATTATTTTGTAAATCCATTAAAAATCACTCCTTTGTCATTTTAATTAGGTGTATAAAAGCGTCACAACCAATAAAATAAATGTTTAAAGCTGAATATATTGCTGTTAAAAAACTTAAAAAAACATATCAAATTTTCGGAAGTACTTTTAAATAATCTATTTCTATTTATACTGTATATTAATTTATATAATAAGAATATAGACTAGTTTATTTAATTAGGCGTCATTGATTATTATTTTCCCAATACAAAAAAAATATTAATATCATATTTTTCTTAGCATAAAATAAACATGTAATTTATATTATATATATTTAGTGGTTTGTAAATGAGTTATATTTTTCAAGTGATTTCTTATTTTTACAAAATATGAATATATATTTTAAATTTTGGCTAAAATAATATTGACCTCACAAAATACATTTTGACCCCCTTTACATGGTTAGCCAGATATGGCTAACCTTTTTTTTCAGAAGTTAGAAATTAAATTTGAACATTAATTTAATAAATTTTATTAACAGATAAAATCATATATTTGTGATTAAATTTAACCATTCATATATTGAGCAAGTATAATCCCGTTGCTTGTGTTTAAATAGTATCAAAATCAAACTTGAAGCAATAAATAAAAATTCAGATGTAAAAATTTTTGTATCTTACAATTAAAATAGTATTTGGATAAACATAGTTGAGGATAAGTTATGTACTTGTATTTTTTATTGTAATTTATAATAATAAGTATTATGGAGAACAACTCGTTCAATGAATGATATATGTACTCTAAATATAAAATATAAGTTATTGTTATGGAGGTTACTGAATGATGAAAATTGCAGGTCTTATAGACCATACAGCACTAAAGCCTGATACTACTAGGGAACAGATAATACTTCTGTGTAAGGAGGCAATAGAGTATAAATTTGCCTCAGTGTGTGTAAATCCCTGCTATGTAAAGCTCTGTAGTGAACTATTGAAAGATTATAGCATAAAGGTATGCACTGTAATTGGGTTTCCATTAGGTGCTACAACTACGGCAACAAAGGTTGCAGAAGCAGAAGAGGCAGTGAAAAATGGTGCTACAGAAGTAGATATGGTAATTAATGTTGGAGCAATAAAATCAGGTGATTATGATTTCGTAAGAAGTGATATAGCAGCTGTTGTTCAAGCAGTTGAAGGAAAAGCTCTCGTTAAGGTAATATTAGAGACCTGCTTGCTAACTGAAGATGAAAAAGTTCAAAGCTGCATCATTTGTAAGGAAGTAGGTGCTGATTTTGTTAAAACATCAACTGGATTCAGCACAGGAGGAGCCACAGTTGAGGATATTAAACTCATGAGGTCTATAGTAAAGCCTAATCTAGGGGTTAAAGCTTCTGGTGGAATACGTGATTACAAAACTGCAAAGGCTATGGTAGACGCAGGTGCTAGTAGAATTGGTGCAAGTGCTTCAATAGCAATTGTATCAGAGGAAAATCAATAAAATATTATTTATAAACAAGTTGAGTAAATGTGTGTAATATGTAGATTGTATGTGGATAATATGGTTTAAACAGTCTTATTTATCCACATAAATCTCAGAATTTGTGCATAAATTTGTTGATAACTCAAAATATGTGTGGAAAACCTGTGATATTTATATATCATATTTGGGGATAGGTTTAAATAACTTAAATCTATTGAGAATGTAGAAGGAATAGTGTTGTATTTAAATAAGTACAATATGTGCATATTGTTAATATATCTGTGGATAACAAGTTCGATTAAAGCAGAGTTATCCACAGAAATACTATATTTTGTGTATCAATCTGTTGATAAAACTATATATAAGTGGATAAATTGTGGTTTTTCTACTGTTAAACCTGTAGATAATGTTAAAATATCCACTGATTTAAATTATGGACTGTGTAGTGTACCTGTTTAATAATTATTAATTTGAAGATTTATTAGAAATAACCTCCTTATTTTTTCTTATTATTATTAAATACAAAGCTAATATTCCAAGGATACCAATGACGGTAACGATAATTCCTTGCTTAAGATATGGATATATTAATTTTATTTCGGTATGTTTTTCTGTGACTATCAATAAATTATTTTCCTTCTTTATGCTATCGTTAAGAACAAAGTTATCCTGAAAAGCTATAGTAGTATTTACTCCTTCTACAGGGGTATCAATAATTATCAAATCCTTTTTATAAGTTAAATCAATATTTACCAGTTGTCTAGTTGGAAGTGAATTTTCTTCCATGTTAAGAGTTTCAGACATTATACTCAGTATAGCCTTGTCATCAGTTTGCATAGCATGAAATAGTATATTTAATCCTACAAAAACGATATTTCTATCATCATTTGTACCTATAAAATCCAAGTCCTGTTCTAAGTAATAGAATTTGCCTGTTGGATACTTAATATTATCTAAATAAACTGTATTCCAAGTAGTATAATCCTTATTAAAATTATTATGCATAACAGAGTTGCCCCTATATATCAAATTTGGATACTGCTTTTCAAATGAAATATTTTGAGCAGTTACACCTAAAAAGGTTTTGCGATTTGTTATCTTATCTGTTGGAATCCTATTCATGTCAATGACAATCTTAATACCTTCTGCACTTAGCTTTTGAACTATAGCTTCAGCGGTTTTTCTGCTGTTATATTTAAAGTCAGATAAATATATAATCTTATACTTTGATAACTCCTCAAAAGTATAATCTTCAATATTATCAGAATTTCCAACTGTAAACTTTGGAAAGCAAAGGGTTATATTAGATGCAGATTTGCCTATAGCTAAACCTTCATATTTTGTTATTACTCCAAAGGAATTAGATACATCTCTGTGAAAAACATATGTCTGCTTAGTCTCACAATAAAGATTATATTGGGAGTTTGAGGCAGCATCACATAATTCCTGAAGACTTTTATTTGACATTTGCAGTAATTCCTTTTTTACGATAACAGTGTCGTTTCCTAATTCAATACATCTATCAAACATATAATTAAAGTATCCCTGTTCAAGTGCTGTATTAAGCATAACAATATTTGAAGCGGTAGAGGCCCCCTGCCAAGCCCAACCAAAGGTGTAGTTTGTGGGGTTATCACCTTCACACAGCTCCCAGGAAGGATAAGAGCCATTTGAACTTAAATCCATAAGTGCTACCCTTTGATTTGTTATAGTTTCAGCAATTTCAATTTCATTATCAGTTTTTGTTGATAGTTGTGTGTAATAACGTGAAAAGTTAAAGGAAGGTATACAATCAATTACTATAATTAGTGCTAATATTAACATAAATTTGCGTTTGCATTTTTTCCATTCAATAAGAGAACAGAAAAACAGTGCATATGCAATTGGTGCAAAACGCCGCATCCATAGTATTTGACTGAGAGGCAGCTTGGATAAGAAAGGCATAGCTGCCGTTGTAGTAGCTAGTAATATAATAATAACAGTGTAGAAGCCAGCCTTCTCTTTTTTATTTGAAAGAAGTATTCCAATTAGAGAAACTACAGTAACTGAAATTCCATAATAAAAAGTATCAACAACACCGGATATTCTATTCATAGGATTTAAAGACATACTGAGCGGAGCACTTAATAAACCCATAACTTCAGCATTAGCAGTCGAATCCATACCAACTATTCCGCCGATGAGTGCAGGATAAAGCCATATACCACAAAGGGCAAAGGATAATAACATTCCAGTAAGTGCATATATGGGACGTAAAACTTTTTTGGTATAGATAGAGTATATAGCAAGAAAAATGAAAGAACTAATACCAATCATTGCTGCAACCATAACATGACATAGTGTAGACATACACAGGAGAAGTATAATAGCAAAAAGAGAAGTATTTTTTTCTACTTCAACAAACCTCCATAAAAAGTAAACTATATATGGAAGTAAAATTGCTATAACCATTCTAGGTAAATTTCCTTCACAAAAAAATATTCTGAAATTTTCAGGCATAAAAAACCATATAGTTCCTAAAAAAGAGCAAATTACAATTCTTCGGGAAGATATTCCCCAGAGCAGCCAGCCTATTGCACCCACAAAAAAAGATAATCCGGTAAAAAGATAATAGGCATTTATTATACTCCCGCCAGCAAGATATTGGAGACCTGCCATAATATAATAAGGGAGTGGTGCCCAATACCGATAAGGCTGAATGCCATTATACCAAAGTTCTGTATATAAAGGGTAATAATCTCCTGATTTAATGCTTTTATACATTAAGTCAGATTTAAATAAGTGACCCCACATATCATTACCAGATGAAAAATAGTTTTGAGTTTTCATTATATACATTAAGACAATTGAAAAGAGAGCAAAAAAAGAAATAATAGAAACAATACTAATTACTAATTTATTATTAATTTTAGGCTTTAATAATTCTGTGTTTTCCATGAAAATCCCCTTATAATATAGCTTAGTTAATCAATATTTAAAAATATTATATTGATGCAGAAAAGTATTACAGGTCCATTTTAATTTGTTAGCTTTTTAATTATTAAGGTCTTTTACCTACAATATTTTATTGTGATGGTTTAAGTAGTCATTTATCATCTAAAAAACTTTTTATTATACTTTCTGCAACATCGTCAGCTGTAAGCTTACACTGATTCATATAATGCTGATATTGCATTCTTTGAGAATCTATATTGTCCATATTTGTGTTACTTTCTTCAGAGAGTAGATTTATTACGTAGGATCTAGCAGGAGTTTCACTAATTTCAATTAATAGTAGAATCCAACCTTCACAATTTACTAATTCACGTATCCTGTTTTTAAAATAAGTACAGATATTTTCCAATGTAGGATTAATTGTATTAAAGGGTTCCACATCATTTAAGTATTTATCCTGATACTCATCTAAAAGTGATTCAATATGGGTTTCAATTGAAGAAAATTTAATAAATTCATTACGCATTTTTAGTAAGTGGATTGAAATTTCCCATGTATGAGGGTGCCTGCTTCCCGGCTCTCCATTTATGTATATAGAATGACTTGCATTTAAATAAAATTTAAATTTATATTGCTGATGTCTTTTTTCTGTCATAAATATGTTTATGCCCAACATTTCAGAAAACATAAAGGAAATTTGAATTTCCTTGAAAGAAATGGTGTTTGGCAGGTACCTCCTTTTATTATTATTTCTTTAAAACTTTTGATTCTCTATGCTTTTTTGCAAGTCCGTACAGTAGCTTTCTTAAATAATAAATGTAAAAGAATGGAACTACAACAGATAAGCTTTTGCTAAGCAAAAAATTTAAATTATCTGTTAATGAATTAAATATATAGCTGTTTCCAATGTAAATTAGCACATCTGCTAATAATAAACCAAATAGAAAGGTTATAAAATATATAGAAAAACCTGATATACCATAGTCAAAGTTAAATACATATTTTATAGACAGCAGGTAGTGTATAATTGCTCCAGATATCACGCCTATTGTGTTTGCGCCTACGATGTTTATATTAAATATTCTGTGCAATATCCAAACAATTGATATATCAACCATAGTTACTATTGTGGAAAAACATAAATATAATAGTAATGGTGGTATTTTCTTGGGTAAATATAGCAAAATTATATACATATCCTTTCTTTAGAGATTTTCTAGCTTATTTGATTTTTTTTAGCTATAGTTTTATTTTCCTCTGCGCATGATGGAAAGATAGAGTCAGCCTTTTCATATAATAAAATTACATTTGTATTTACAGAACTATTAAACTTCTTTAGTATATTAGACCAAGCATTCATAAGTTTTGATTGCAAAGTCATTGCAGAATTATAATCGGTTCTAAAAAGTAAAACTGTCAGCTCATTGTCTTGAGTTTTTGCAAGTATACCTTTTTGAGGCAGTAGTTTTTTCAGTACAGGTAATAACTCTGATACTAAACCATCAAAAGTAATATTTTCAGGGAAGGACATATTAATAACAATTTTACTAATCGGAAACAGTTGAGGATTTTCCAGCTTATTAAGCAAGGCAGCAAAAACCTTTTCGTTGTAAATATTTGTATCTTTATTGTATAATAAATCTAAATCTAATTCTGAAACATTTGCAGTAGTAAGTTCCTCTATTATTTGATTTTTTGACTTTATAAGTTTCTTTAAGAGTTGTATTTCATTATCTTTTTTATCAATAATTATTATAGCCACTACAACAATAGAAAAAAGAATTAAACATAATGCTACTATTGTAATAATTGAATATGAATTATGTTTAAAAATATAACCTGAATCAATGATATAAGCTTCTGTTGTGCATATACCTAAAGCATAGGACGTTCCATTGACTTCGAAAAAGGAAACGGATGCTAATTTGTTTTCACCTATTGCCGATTCTGAAAATAAAACAGAGCCTTTTGCTCTGTCGGAGAATAAAGCAATTAGGGGGTCAATATTTTTTCCTCCATTCATTTCAAATGATTTTAATAGCATATTAATGTCTTTAATCATTAACTGATTAGTTTCATTATCATCTTTGAAAAATAGAATTTTATTTTCTTTTATAAAAAACCAATACCGATTTGAAGATGTGATTGAGTTATTTATAATATCTTTTATTACAGTCTGTTCGTTATTTGCTTGTAAAGAAAGTGCGTTAATAAATTGTCTCTCAATTTGTGATACTAACAGTTCCTGTTCTTTCCCAAAACTTATCGAAAAGGACTCTTGATTTTGTCTGAGAATTCCTGTTTCAAATATTATTGTTGCAGCACAAAATAAAAGGGATATTATTATAATAATTAAATATTTTGATTTTGTATGCAATAAAGTATTCATGTAGTATCACCCTTATATCTTATATCGTAATCTCCGTAATCTAAATGCGAGGTTAATGCTGCTAACAGCGGTGCTAAAAACATTCATTTTACTTTTACCCTGTTTGAAATCGTATCTCAATACAAAAGGTACTTCACTAAAGCTTGCTCCAATAATGCTAAGCTTGTACAATAACTCTGCCATACAAGAAAATCCTGTTTCTTCCACCAATTTATCACCGAAATACACGATGGCTTTCTTTAAAATTTCATTTGAATAAAGTCGATATCCGCAGGTATAATCCTTTACATTCTTAACTTTAAATAAAAACTGGTATACATATTTTGCACAATTGCTTATAAAAATACGGTATTTTGAAAGTCCCTGAACACAAGAGCCTCTTTGATACCTAGAAGCAATTACAACATCAGCATATTTTGAATCATTATCCAATAGGGCTTTATTAAGCATGTCCAATATGTATTTGGGATCGTGAGTATTATCACAATCCATCAGACAAGTATATACGCTATTAGGACGATTTTTTATAACATATGTAATGGCTGTTTTTAATGCCTCTCCTAGTCCCCTATTTTGTGTATGATTTACAAGTGTAAAATTACTGTATCTTTTTTCTAATATTTCACAGATATTTTTTGTATTATCACTGCTGCCGTCATTTACAACAACGATATGCAGGGACAAATCAAACTTTTCCAAAAGAGGAAGGCGTAAATCCTGCCACTTATTTATTAATACTTCTAGATTTCCTTCCTCATTGTAGGCTGGTAGTAAAACAGTTAATTCATTCATTGTTATACCTACTTTTCATTTTTTCTATAAATTTTGATATATAAGCAAAATCTGAATATAAAACCTTAGTAAGACCTTTCCATTCATCTGTAAGTGTTTTTGTTCTCCAGCTACTATCACTTTTTATACTATTGATGATGCCAGCAAAGCGAATCCAGAATACTATAAAGTTAAATATAGGCAACAAAGCAACTGCATACCACTTTTTCATATAGTATTGTCTTAATTCTCTAAATTGCTTTAGTAATAACAAAACATCAAAGTAAAATAAAAATGCTGATAGTATATATAGAAAGAGTATTAATACAAGCGATCCGGCAACTAGCTGTAGTGAATAATTCATAAATATTAAACAAATTAATGCAAAATACCATATCATACGAGGAAAGGCAAATGTATGATCATATATTAAAAATCTTAAAGCGTGGTTAGAAAATAGCCCTTTGTCTGCAAATAGATTCCTATCCATAAACATATGGGCAACTTCAATTTCACCGCGCTGCCAACGCTGCCTTTGAGTATATAATTTATTAAAACTCTCTATAGGGTCAACAAAAAACAGAGCGTTCTCACAAAGGAATACTTTCTTTTTTAAAATCTTCTTAATTTGAAAGGTAACATGGGTATCCTCACAAATAGTATCTGTGTTATATAATTGGGTCTTCAAAATAGTAGATTTCCTAAATGCCGAAAAGGCGCCAGATAATGTATATATACTGTCCATTTCAGACTGAAAGTTTCTGCCTGCAAAAAAGGCCTGACAGTATTCACAAAACTCAATACGACGCAGCATTCGCATTAGAAATCCATTTGTAGACTCAATAAGTTCAGGGTCTGTTAATACAGAACCCGTCATGCAATGAATGTCAGAATTTAATTCAAAGCGAGTAACCACATTTTTTAGTGCATCACGATGCAGCTTACCATCACTGTCAATATGTATAATATATTTTCCTTCACTATTAAATAGTGCCAAATTCAAAGCCTTGGATTTACCCTGCTTTGCGTTTAGCCACAGAAGAGACAAATCTTTAAATTCGTTTTGACATTGTCTGTATATTTGAAAGCTATTATCTATGCCTTGATTATTTACAAGCATAATTTTAATCTTATCATTTGGATAAGATGATAAATATATTGACTCTAAGCAGCCATAGAGTGTGCTCGCTGAATTATATACAGGAATAATCACTGTTATTTCAGGGAAATCACTAATATTATTATCATTTTTTACAAACCCTTTTCTAAGGAGGACTAAAGCTTCCCATACAGCTGGAATAATCTCCATTATGAGAGGAATAATTATCCAAGCCATCCAAAAAACAATTGAACTTGAAAGGTAATTAATTAAGTTCATAATTAAAACTCCCAACTTTCTGACGGATAATATGTGCTTTTGTAAACACTAAAAAATATAATGCAATAGAGAATGAATAAAACACTAATCTTCCAAATATTGTATGGGCAAAATAAAAAATGTTATTCCCAAAGAAATAGATTAAAGCACATATTATAAAAATTCTTATTACATTAGCAATAAAAATCCATATAAAGCCAAATATATTGATAACTATTTTCTCATAAAAGCTATAAACATTAAAAAACCAAAGTAAAGATGTAAAGGCCATAATTTCAATGAATCCAGAACACTCATAATCTATATACAAGGAAATAGAGGAGTTATTATTTGAAATAAACAGTATTCCATATTGAAAATAAGAACTGTACATATGCGTTAAGTCCCCTAAAATTCCAGATACAGATGCAACTGCCTTAGTTAGCGAATCTAAAACAATTGGCTGAACCCATAACATCATCAAAATAAACAAGCCAACACTACCCCAACAAAACTTCCAGAAATCCAGCTTGCTACGGTTTAAAACAGTTAATATGTAAATCCATATAATTGAAAATAAAATCACTAATATGTTCATATGCTTTTACCCGTTTGCTTGTACTTACGATAAAGCAATACTATCCCAATAAAGGTAAGTGTAATAATGATACCTAGGAATGGTTCTGTAAAGGTACCTGCAATTGTAATTGACTGACTGCCTAAGCTTGGACAGGTTAAAGTTATATCGTTTACTTCATTAAAAGGTATGTTGTTGCAGTATTCCTTTATTTTGTCATACTTTATACTAAATTCAATATCATCACCTGGTTTATAATTATTGTTATGTACAAGTAAAGCAGCATCGCCAAGTAATGCTGTATAATCTTTATTATTAAATACAGCTACATTAAAATGAGTTCCTTGTTGTAAGTCCAAAATTGATTTGTCCCAGTCAACTTCATTATTACTATCTGTGCACAGTATTACTAATTCAATGGTATACGAATTATTAATATTCAAATATATAGTAAATGAACCGAATTTGCCATCCATTTCGCTCATCTTTATATGACCATAAATAGTTGTATCATCACAAAATAATGCAACATTTTTAATTTCTTCGCTATTATAAATGTCATAGTAAAATGCAGTATGAGGCTTATCCGACCAATCGTCAAAATATCCGTCAATAATAATTGGCGTTTTAGCAGCAGCAATTGATGGTATTAGTATTAATATCATTGTTATTATGATAGAAAATATTCTCTTAACTTTATTTTTTATCAAGAAATTCACCCTCTCAATTATTGCTCTTTTTAATAAAAAAATCGATTATATAACCAGTGGAGGACAACTTGAAGTAATTTTTTATACATTTAAATAGCCGCATATGTAAGGTTACGCAAGCTGAAAATTGCATTATTTTAGTTTAATCGAACTAAACATTAAACGATCAGATACTAAATACACTCGTAAAGGTGTTTCACTTATTTCTAATTGAATCAGATTTAGCTGCTCATTATGAAGGATAACCTTAAATTCCTCATAGAACACGTTCCCCATATTTTCGATAGAGGGTTCTAACTGATTAAATGGGGAGATATCATTTAAATATTTGTTTTGGTATAGTAATAAAAAGTTTTCAATAATTCTGTCTATACTATACAAGTCTACTTTTTTTTCTAATTGTAATTGCTCAAAAAGTAACGATATCTCAAAAGTGTGAGGATGAATGTTTTTGGCATCATTGCTAAGACTATGTTTAGCATTTAAGCGGTATTTCAATTTAAATCCTTCAAACATAATTTTTGCTCCTAAGTCAATTACTAAAAATGTAGACTCCTAAAAGTTATTAATGTAATTAGGTTCGTTTATTTTAATTTTTTATAACATAAAAAGTATAGTTCTCTAATTTAATTATACAGTTTTTACAAAGAAAATCAATGAAAATAGTCGAAAAAGTGCACAATTAAACTAAAAAAATAGTAAAGCAGGTCAGTAAATAGCGAAATATATCAAATAATAAAATATAAAGCAATTAATGGTATATATAATTTTATATTTTTTCGTACAGATTATTATATGGATGAAAGTGTGGAAACTGCTATTGCTAGCAGGATAGGTAGCGTTTTGTTTGTTTAGGCATTAAATATTTATAACTATAAACTAACAAATTTTAAAGGAGATTCAATCTATTGTGTTGAATTAATAAAATTAGAAAATACACTTATAGGAGGATTATGATATGTCAATGGATACGGCAGCAGCAGGTGCGCTTATATTTGCAAGTCTTTTATTACCAATGCTATTAGCGTTAGTATTTAACGTTATTTTTGGAATAATTGCTGTTAGTATGGCTAAAAAGAGAGGTTTTAATACAGTTCCCGCTTTTTTTGCAGGTTTTTTTGCTTCATTTATAGCTTTATTTTTTATTGCAATGTTTCCAAAGTCAAATACTAATTTCTAAAGAAACCTTACTATCGCGTATTTGAATAGGATAATAGCTGGACATAAGTCTAACCGCCACACCAGCTTATGGGAAATGAAGTACTGGGATTTTTACATACAAGAATAGCTTAGCAGAAAAAGAAGAGGCTTACTAAAATGCTATCAATAGAAACAAAACTTGTTTTTATATTTGTTGACATTTTTAATTCAGCCTCTTTTACTTTCAGTAATTATATTTTTAATAGGTTTGAAGCATTTTTCCATAATATTTGTTCTTGCTCTTCTTTTGTCAAATCGAGACTATAAAATCTCTGTAGTTCTTCAACATGTGACCACATTGGGTAATCTGTACCGAAGAGAATTTTTTTGGTACCATGTTCTTTAATAATATATGTTGATTTTTCTTTATTGAGAAAGGCTAGTGAACTGGAGGTATCTAAATACAGGTTTTTCCCAACAAGGTACTTTATAGATTCATCCCACATTTGGTATCCACCAAGGTGAGCTGCAATTACTGTGAGATTTGGGAATTTATCTAATACATTAGCCAATCTCTTAGGACTAGAAGAGGTTCTTTTTTCATCACCCATGTGTATAAGAACTGGAAGCTTACCCTCTAGTGCTTCGTAGATAGGCATCATAGAGGGATCGTCAATATTAAAATCCTGAAAATCAGGATGCAGCTTTATACCTTTTAGCCCAAGATATATTAATCTGTTTACTTCCAAGTTTACATTGGCAAGGTCGGGATGCAAAGTACCAAAACCAATAAAGCTTTCATTCATAGCCTGTGCTTCAGCTATAAAATTATTTATAGATTCAACTTGATCTACTTTTGTTGCCGTTGAGTGTACAATATACTTATAAACATTTATTTCTTTACCTCTTGTAAGCAAATCTTCTATAGTTCCATTACCATGCATTTGAGCGCCATAATAATTCCCGGTTGCCTGTGTTGCTTTTATAGCTATTTTTTCTGGGAATATATGTGTGTGGGCGTCAATTATTTTTGGTCTATTCACTTTATCACCTTCTAATTACGTAGTTTCATATAAATGGCTCTAAGAACTATAAATATTAAAGTGATGGGGGCGGTTGAGCGTTTTCGAAGAATTTTGTAACTTGAAGAAAACGTAGGAACTGTCTCCGTGCAGCTAGGTGTTATAGTACTTAGTGCAATTATATAGATAGTTAGTTAATAATTTATGTTCCATCTATTGGATTTTAACATATTTGAATTAAATGTACAAATGGTATTGGGATGGGTATTTTGTGTACTTGAATTATTTGAGTAGAGAAATGGTACAGGTGCATGGTGGATAATTATGCTCAAAATTGCTCTTGTTTACGCCCTTTTTCATGCATTATGAAGGGCTGCAAAACCATGAAACGTAGTAAAATAAAGGTGGTTCACATTTATACAAACTTTTACAGAAAGTATGATATGAGATATAATAAATATATAAAAGGTAACAAAATTACCTAAAAATTACATCAAGGGGGATAAAAAGTATGATAAAACTTAACGAGCAGAAAGTAGTTTTTGATTGGAAAAGGAGAAATTCATTAAAGGCATTGTGCTTTTCAATGATATTCGTACTCTCATTATTATTGTCAGGCTTTAATACTGCATATGCTGCTACTAGTAGTAACTGGCAAATAATTGCTCTCGCTCCGTTTGATCAAGAGATGAAGTTATCTACTCCATCGGCAGCAGCTCCAGGCGGGCGTGGATTTATGACTCCACAAAAAGTATGTATATTAAATTCAAACGGTGGTCCAGTTATTAATACTCCAGTTACATTTGAAGTGTCTAGTAATGTTTTAATTACATCTCTTATGAGAGGTACATATTCAAGAAGTATAACAGTATATACTGACTCAAATGGTATTGCTACAGCTGCTAACACCCATGCAGATTTTTTAGGAGAAGGGTTCCAAGTATATTCTCAGTATGCAGGGATTAAACAAACGCTGCAAGTGACAGCATCTGTACCAGGGTTAAATAAGGTTACTTTTAATGTGGTAGTTAAAACCTATGGATATCAGTATTAAATATAATGTGTAGTTGAATTGCTATATGGGCTTCTTAAAGTAATTTAAATATAAATTTAACAACCTTAAAACATGTATCTAGCACATGCTTTTAAGGTTGTTTTTATTATATAAACTTAAAGCTTATTAAATTTAAATAAGTATTTAATTATCTCGTTCTTGAATTTATGAGGAGACAAAAGCTACATATTTTATATGGGAACATTTATATATTTTTCTCGTCTTAAATAATGTAATACAAAATTTGTATAAAAGGAGGATAATATATGGCAAAATTCAAATTTTCAAAAATACTTATTTTTGCTGGTGCATTACTTGTTACTGGATTATCAACAGTGGGGGCAGCAACAGTATTTAAAACTGTAAATGCAGTGATAAGACCAGATATTATTGTTAAGCTAGACAACCAGACACTATCTTTAAAGGATGGGAATGGGAACACTATAAATCCATTGATTGTGGAGGGAAGTACATATTTACCTGTAAGAGCTATTGCAGAAGCAGTTGGATTAGATGTGACTTGGGATAGTGAAAGTAGTACCGTAAGTCTTAACCGTCCTGAAAAAGCTGCAGCTTTAGGCGTAAGAGGTACAGTTAGGGATATAGTACAGGGCAAAGATGGAATTACATTCTTAGTAGAGGGCAAGAAACAAAAGGATACTCGATATGACATTGCAACTGTCACAGTAAATAGTCAAACAATATTGGAGAATGTGGATTCTTATAGTGAAATAAAAGAGGGCTCAGTTGTAGAAGTAGTATTCCCCGATTTTGTAGCAGAATCCTATCCTGTGATGAGCGCTGCTGTAAAATTAACTGTAATAAGTAATGGAGAAATAGGCGTAAGAGGAACAGTTAAGGATATAGTACAGGGCAAAGATGGAGTTACATTCTTAGTAGAGGGTAAATATCAAAATGATACCCTTTATGATATAGCATCTATTACAGTAAATAGTCAAACAATACTAGAGAATATTGATTCATATAGTGAAATAAAAGAAGGCTCAGTAGTAGAAATAGCAATGCCCCAATTTGTAGTACAATCCTATCCTGTAATGAGTGCTGCTGTAAAATTAACTGTAATAAGTAATGGAGAAATAGGTGTAAGGGGAACAGTTAAGAATATAGAACAGGGCAAGGATGGTATTACATTCTTAGTAGAGGGCAAATATCAAAATGATACCCTTTATGACATAGCATCTATTACAGTAAATAGTCAAACAATACTAGAGAATATTGATTCATATAGTGAAATAAAAGAAGGCTCAGTAGTAGAAATAGCAATGCCCCAATTTGTAGTGCAATCCTATCCTGTTATGAGTGCTGCTGTAAAATTAACTGTTATAAGTAATGGAGAAATAGGTGTAAGGGGAACAGTTAAGAATATAGAACAGGGCAAGGATGGTATTACATTCTTAGTAGAGGGTAAAAAAGAAAGCGATACTCGTTTTGACATAGCATCCATAACAGTAAATAGTCAAACAATATTGGAAAATATTGATTTATACAGTGAAATAAAAGAAGGCTCAATTGTAGAGGTAGTAATGCCTGAATATGTAGTAATGACTTATCCTGTAATGAGTGCTGCTATAAAATTAAAGGTAATTAAGTAATGGAGAAATAGAGCAAGATGAGCAATTAAGGATATAGTACAAGGCAAGGATGGAATTACATTCTTGGTAGATGGTAAAAAAGAAAGCGATACTCGTTTTGACATAGCATCCATAACAGTAAATAGTCAAACAATACTAGAGAATATTGATTCATATAGTGAAATAAAAGAAGGCTCAGTAGTAGAAATAGCAATGCCCCAATTTGTAGTGCAATCCTATCCTGTTATGAGTGCTGCTGTAAAATTAACTGTTATAAGTAATGGAGAAATAGGTGTAAGGGGAACAGTTAAGAATATAGAACAGGGCAAGGATGGTATTACATTCTTAGTAGAGGGTAAAAAAGAAAGCGATACTCGTTTTGACATAGCATCCATAACAGTAAATAGTCAAACAATATTGGAAAATATTGATTTATACAGTGAAATAAAAGAAGGCTCAATTGTAGAGGTAGTAATGCCTGAATATGTAGTAATGACTTATCCTGTAATGAGTGCTGCTATAAAATTAAAGGTAATTAAGTAATGGAGAAATAGGAACAAGATGAAGAACAGTTAAGAAAAAAATATTAAAACACAAATTATCAAGGCAGCTGTAACAGATATACCCCCACCTTGAGAGAACGTTTCATTTTCTGTGTTTGCTTAACAGAACCAATTTTTTATAGTATCAAAAAACACAAATCCATCAAGGCTATATATAACGAATAAAATCCGGTCTTGACAGATTTGTGTTTTTTAATTCATTGGTTATTAGTGTTTATGTTAATTTTTAGGGTAAACATACTTGCACGAAAGCAAAAACCTACACAACTTTCATTAAAAAATATAATCATATTCTGGGTCTATTTAAGCTTGTTAAATATCGAAATCTATCTTGTGAAGGCAGCCCATCACGCAGTCCTTTTTGGGGGAAGGTCTTGTCAAACTCTTTAGCGGCTGCGGGGTCTATATGATACACTGCATCTTCAAAGAATCTCCCCTTAATATTTGAAAGTGAACCAGGAATTAACTCTAAAGCTTGTAATGGAGGTGCATACATATTGTCAGCTGTTCCAATTTTGAAGGATTCAGCCTGTACAAAACCAAATCGACAATAGTAATCGGGGTCTCCGTATATTAGTATTGCATTATACCCAAGCTCTTTGGCTATAGCTTTTGTGTGCTCGATAAGTTTGCTGCCTATTCCCATACCTTGATATTCTGGTAGCACAGAAACAGGCCCAAATGAAAGTACTTCATGGTGTTTGCCACTGTCATCGAGTATAGTTGCCTTTGTATAAACAATATTTCCGACGATTTTTCCGTCGATTTCAGCCACATAATCCAAATCCTTAATAAAACAAGGAGCACTTCTCATTATGTGTAAAAGATAATGCTCATCACAGCCAGGCATATTTTGATTCCAAAAGGCTTCTTTCGTGAGTTCTTCAACAATTCTATAATCCTCAGGTTGTTCCTTACGCAATATAGCTTCTAGCTTACTGGTCAAATGTGCACCTCCTAAAATATGTATATGGTTTGATTATAGCATTTGACTGGAAAGAAAAGAAGATAAACTAATATAGAGTAAATATAGAAATAAAAAATAAGGTTGAGCGCTAAGTAACTCGCAGAAATAGGCACAGAATAAGTCAGACTAATAATCCATAATTTTGCTTCTTAATTTTACATGGTGTAAAATAATTACAATTATTATTGACTCGAACATATGTTCGGGTGTAAAATTATATTAGGTGATTGTTATGATAAATTATTTTCTTAAAGCATCCCTTGAGCGTAACAGAATCATTCGGATTATGTATTTAAAAGATAATGAAATAACAGAAAGAAACATAAGAGTGCTTGAAATAAGCGATAGTAATATTCGGGCGTTTTGCTTCTTGAGAAACCAAATTAGGGTTTTCAAGCTAGAAAATATTCTGTCTGCTTCGTTTAAAGTCAGTAAATGTGGTGAGATGGTTAAGTAGGAATATGTGGCTGAAAAAGTGACACTTATATCGGTACTTGAGGATTTATTATCTTGTGAATATAGACAAAATTATATAATTTTTGTAAAATTATAATAGAAATATAATTAAGTTAAGTAAAATAAAGTCGTAAATTACCTATTTTTTGAGTTTACAAGTTTTTGTTTGAAAATAATAATTTATTAATAAAAATTTTAAAGGACTTTTAGATTTTATATAGAATAACTATAGATACAATTTTTGTTATATTTACATAGAATAAGGAGACATGCAAATGGAGATATTTGAAAATGTTAATACTATCGTATCTATAATAGCTGGATTATTAAGTATACTTATGTTTATTTTATCAAGTAAAGAGAGAAGAAAATGTACTCAAATAAAAAATTTTATAGAACAGAAAATTCAAGTTGTTAGTAAGGAATCAACTATAAAGAGTAAAGATGAATTTAACATTAAACAGGTAGAAACATTTGATAATAGAAAAACAATTAGTTAGGGGTGTTCTACTTTGAATGATACTTTTAACATAGAATATATTGATAAATTTTGTAATGTTCAAGAGTTAGAAATTTCTGATATTAGTAAAATAATTAAGCAAATGATATCTATAAAGAATGATTTAAATCACAAAAGTAAAAAGAGAAATAAGCCTTACGATATTATTGACAAGATTATTCTAAATAAATTCTCTGAGAATAATAAAGAAAAGATAAAAAAGTATCATTTAGATTCATTTGATATTGTTGAGGATGCATTATCGTGTTTGGCTGGAATTGAGGCCTCTATTATTAATGATTTATTTGATTATTATTGGGAAATATACACAAGTATTTTAATAAAATTAAATATAAATATTAATGATGATGAAAGTATAAAAGAAAATGTTGATTCTATATATTTAGCTTTAAATGAAAAAATTTATGAACAAATATTTGCTGGCAAAAAATCTGATATAGAAATAAATAAAAGAATTACATATATAAATGCCATTTCAGCATATGTTTTTTATCAATGCAAAATTTTAATTCCCATTGAAAGTACAGACTCGAAAAGTCAATAGGAGATGTTATTATGATCGTAAATTTTGATAGCCATCCCAAAAACTCAATAATATATACTACTAGTATAATATTGTCCTATTTAAAGGCTAATGATGGAATAGCTAATTTTGAAGACTTATACAAGTATTGTATGGATTCAAAAATGGATTATTCAATATTTATACTTACAATTGATTGGATGTATTTGGTTGGATTGGTAGAAGAAATAAATAATAGAAATGAGTTGGTCTTATGCAACTAATTAGTTTAATTGTAGTTAAGTCTACAACTAATGAGATTATTAGAAAAATAAAATTTAATGAAAAGGGTTTATCGCTAATAGTTGATGAGACAAATAAAATTACTAGTGGAAGTAATATAGGGAAGACTACTGCAGTCAAAATAATAGACCTTTGTTTAGGTGCGAACTCACCTTCAAGCTTATATAAAGAAAAGGATACTGGTGAGAATATAATTGTTGGGGAATTTCTTGAAAAGAATAAGGTTTATGCTGAGTTAACATGTAAAATTAATGATGAATTATATACATTTAAGAGATCCTTATATAAAAATGGGAAAAATGAGATTAATGGAGAAATAACTAATAATATTGCTGAATATAGAAATAAGTTAAATAATATTATTTTTAATAATTCAAATAACAAGCCAACCTTAAGGCAGTTAATAACTAAGTTTATTAGGCTTGAAAATTCAAATGAAAGTTCTTTACTTAAATACTTAGGTACCTATACAAAGAACTATGAATATCAAGCAATATATGAGTATTTATTTGGTATTGACACATCGAAGTCAGAAAATGTTAACATTTTATCAATTAATGAAGGTATTGAAAAAGATATTGAAGCTATCTACAGGAAGAATGGAGTTTCTTCACTCAAAGAATTTGAAACTAAAATAAACCTAATGAAAGAAGAGGTAGATAAATTCAAAAAATCTTATTCTGAAATAACAGTTATAAATGGATATAATGATAAGTTTAATGATATGCAGGAATTACTGTCAGATATTCATAAATTAGAAGCAAATTATTCTAAGTGTAAATTAAAGATAGAGTTAATGAAAGAAAAGATAAAAAAAGAAGAAGATAAAATATTTAATGTCGATACTAAAATATTAAAGAAGTTATACGATGAAACAAAATTATCATTAGATAGCCAACTACGTGATTTTGAGGATTTAGAAAAGTTTCATAATGGAATGGTAAATAAACGGATCACAATGCTTAAGGAAGCTATGAATGAGTTACAGGTGGAATTAAATTCTACTAATCTTGAACTTAAGAAATTACAAAAAGATTATGAAAATAACTTTGTTAGTTTTAATATAGAACTTAAAGATAAATTTGAAGAAAAGTATGGTGAGTATTCAAAAAATAAAATAAAGCTAGAGAATTTTGAAAATGACTATAACTATGTGGTTGAAAAACAGAAAGAAAAAGATAACAATTTAAGTAAGAAAATAACTCAAAATAATAATGGTAATAAAAAACAAGAAATAGAGGAAAAGTTTAACATCTACTTTAAAGAATTAACGAAAAACATAATTGGTGAGACATTTGCCATTGTTATAAATGAGGATGATGAAGAGTTTCCAGTAAAAATAATTGGAATGAATGGCAAACCTGGTACAGGAATAAAAAAAGCAATGATAACTTGTTTTGACCTTGCACATGTTAAACTGATTATAAAAGAAGGATATCATATGCCGGTTTTTGTTATACATGATAAACTTGAAAATATCGACTTAAAAGAATTAAGAGGTATTATTGCAGAGTCTCGCATATTTGAAGGACAATATATCTTTCCAATTCTAAATGATCGCATAGATATGTTGGGGATAAAAGAAGAAGAAGTTGTTTTAAGATTATCAGCAGGAGATAAATTCTTTCATATAAAATAACTTTGATATGATTATGAGAAACAAAATGTACGAAAAATATAAAAGTAATTAGACAGGTAATTTGTTTGTCACTATGAGATAGGAAATAAATTATGTAAATTAAGCTTTCTATGACAAAATAAAAATATCATAGGAGGCTTATTTTATGGTGAAAAGAAAAAATTAAATGAGTGAAGGTAAAAATATTTCTTCAAAAAGTCAAGGACTTTCTATTATAATCCCTGAAACCATTGGAATTACTTGATATTAAAGTAGTTTTTATAATTAAGTTAGATTAATAAAAATAGACAGTGTCATGAAATATATAATCAGATAAAACAGAAATCAAAAAGAACCCTTGTCTGATTGCATTGAGGAGCAAATAGTAATTCCTTGTTGCTTCTTAATTTCTCTTAAAATTAGTAAATAAGTATAAAATCAATCTAAGAACTCCAAAAACTCACTAATTTAGCGAGTTCTTGGACAAATTCTGGTGCGCTCGAGAGGATTCGAACCTCCGGCCTGCGGTTTAGGAATAAGATTCTGATTTATAAAATATCTTGAAACCCCTGAAAAAAGCGGGCTTTAGTTTTTGACTATTTTGTCTAATTTGTCTGAAAAGCCTGTTTTTTATGAAAATGTGCCCTTATATGTGCCCCAAAATGTGCCCTAAATTTTCTTTAATCTATACACTTTTCTTTGCTTTGGATGTGGATTAAATTCTTTATCCATAGCTGCAGCAACACCTTTTTCTTTAGTAGTCAGCATGTGTGAATAAGTGTTAAGAAAGGTATCTTTTCTTGCATGCCCCAACCTTCCAGAGCCAGTTACAATATCAAAACCTAGAGCGGTCATAATCGATGCATTTGTATGACGTAATCCATGAAAGTTTACATGTGGAAGATTATTTTTTTCTAGAAATTTAGGCCACCATTTTGTTGGAGTATCAGGATGCATAGGTTTACCATTATGCTGAATAAAGAGTTTGTCGTTTTCAAAAAGGAGTTTACCTTTTTCCCTCTTTTTATCCTTATACTTTTTTTGCTCAGAGTAATAGCCTCTTAGAATACTCATAACAAAGACAGGCATAGATATGGTTCTGTTAGATTTTTTAGTCTTAACAGTATCTTCATATATACCTGTATCAGTAGTATAATTTGATGTTTTATTTATAGTAATAGTATTATTAATAAAATCAATATCTGTCCAGTTTAATCCCATCAATTCGCCACGCCTTAATCCCGAAAATAAATCAAGTAATATCATGGATTGATATTTAAGAGGTTCTTTTGATAAAGCATCCATTACCTTCTTGATTTCATCTTCCTCTAAAAACGGTCTTTCGGATTCTTCAACTTTAGGAGGATCTGCTTTTTGTGCAGGATTTGAAACAATATAATCCCATTTTACTGCCTTGCCTAAAATTGACGAAATTAAATCATGGTGATGTTCGATTGTTCGTGCAGATAAATTTTCAGTAATAATTTCTCCGGTTTTAGATTTTTTTTCTATAGGTTCTTCAAGCTGCTTGTAAAATTTATTAAGATGAGTAGGACTCAGCTTGCTAATCCTTATATGCCCTAAAGCGTCATATATCCTAGAATCAAGCATTTCCTTATAGCGGACTAGGGTTTTAGTTTTCAACTTACGTTCAGCATAATCTGGTAACCATACAGTTTCAGTAAATTGCCTAAAAGTCATATTACTTCGTGAGACTTTATTTTCTGATACAGCTGCAACAAACTTTGCAAGTTCAAGTTCTACTTCTCTTGGAAATTTTCCGTCATCTTTCATTGGTGTTTCGCATCTAATATTTTTTCTAAACACTTTACGATTTTTACCAGTTCCTATGCTTGCACGAAGTCTGTATCTCCCGTTTCCTAGTACTTCTATATTTCCAGCCATAACAATGCCTCCTACTCAATCCATAAATACGATTTAGGATAAACTATATAATTTATATAATTACTCCTAACTAGCGAACATTATTAATTATCTATGTAATTTAGAGTTGTTTTTATCAAATTTTCTTTATATGAGTATATGTCATTTATTGAATCTATATAAAATCTTGTAAAATCTTTATTTTCATCAGGAATCATTATTTGCTTCTTTTTGGTATCGAGATTAATTCTACATATGGTTTTTCTGATATTTCCTTTATACAATATTGCAAAATATCTTTCATTATCTTTATAAGTTATATCATCAGCCTTAACTATATCAATGAGCAGGCTCTTTACAATATAGTAACTTTCTATTTCTTCATCAGTTGTATGAATTTTTTCTATTACAGTTTCTACATTTACCTCACTGGTATTAGTAGTACTTTCATCTACAGTAGCAGCTGAGTCAGTATCAGATTTTAATGCAAATGAAATTTTTTCATTCATTAACTCACTTATATAGTCGTTTAACGATTTTTTAATAATTCCTCTATATTTATCAATAACATTTTGAGTTTTTACTCCATCATATATTTTTGATAGTATATACTTTACAAAATCATCAGAGGGCTCTTTTAGCTCGTTTGAAAATAATAGTTTTATAGCTTTTGAATATTTTAGTTCAGATGCTGTACTAAAAATATTATCAACATCAAATGAATCGCGACTAAACTTCTTAAGCTCTGCTACTATATTTGGTTTAATATTTAGAATATCAAATTCTAGGAATGGAGTTAAATCCATTTTATTTGATTCATCTAAATCAGTATAAAAATTATAAGTAATTCCGTTTGTCAATATTCCAAATTTAGCAGATGATGTACCAAAATATCTAAATAACTGTGAACTATGTTTGTCCAGACTTTCACCACACCACTTACATTCAATTAGAATTACAGGAGAACCATTCTTCATTATTGCATAATCAACTTTTTCGCCCTTTTTAATACCGACATCTGCCGTAAACTCAGGCATAAATTCATCAGGATTAAATACATCATATCCAAGCAACTGAAAGAAGGGAACAATTAATGACATTTTTGTTGCTTCCTCTGTAGGAATCTGATCCTTTAATTTTTGAACACGCGCGGAGAACTGCCTTACTTCATCGATAAAATCCATTTTAATACCTCATTTCTTTATGTTATTAGCACTTATATAATTTATATTCTATCACTCGTAATATTTTACATGCAATACCTTAATAGGATATAAAATACAAATAAGTACATAATACACTATTATTCATACAGATATTGAAAAAATAGAACGTATGTTCTATAATGAAAGCAGCTACCTTAGACTGTGCGTTAACAAAAAGGAGAACGCATATGAAAGAACTTATCATTGATATGATTGAACAAATAGACAATCCTGAGTTGCTAAAGCGTATCTACATATTTGTTAAATCCTTAATTGGCTAGGCTCGCTGCCTAGTCTTTTTCGTTATGGTCTTCTGCCATTAATGTAGCCATTTTAGCTAAAACATCCCAATCACTGGCATCTAATTTACTAAGCATATGAACAAATTTTTTCATAAATTCATTATCATTATTTGGGCTTAAAAGAGAGCCAGCCCACTGAGCTAGTTCATCTTCTCTGTCCATTTTCAAGAACATTTCACCTTCTCCAGTACGAAGCCAGATTTCATTGACGTTAAATTCTCTACAAATATCTGAAATTACTCTGTCTGAAAGATTTCGCTTACCGGTTTCATACATTGAAATTGCAGCTCTCTTTAAATTTATTTTTGCTCCAAGATCCTCTTGGCTAATACCTAATGCCTGACGTAATTCTTCTAATCTTTTATTCAATTTGTAACACCTCCTAAAAGGATATTAGCATAATAATGTCACTCTGTAAACATTTTTTTGGAGTATAGTATTGACTTTGTTTATTTTGTGACTTATAATGTTCACATAGTAAACAGAAATTAATAAAGGAGTTGTTAAGTATGACAGATACTGAAAAGAGAATTTTAGACACATTCAAAAAGGTAATTCCGGAATTAACAGAACGTGAAAAAGACAGATTGCTTTGGATTGGAGAGGGTCTTTTATTAAAGACAGAATCACAGCTAAGCAAAAATGTTTCATAGTATGGTCTAAAAAATAATTAATCCTAGCAAGCCGAATAGAGAAGAGGCATAGAAAGGAGGTGTAGAAACTATGCAACCAGCGACAGTAAACAATTACCCTGTTTTATGGAATGCTAAGACTACAGCTGAGTATCTTGGAATATCTTACTGGTCATTAACAGAATTAGCAAGAAAAAAGAAGATACCATTTGTTCCTATTGGGGATAGACCTCATTTCAGAAAGGAAGCTATTGACCAATGGGTCATTGAACAGGAAAAGGCATCAACTAAACCAGAAACTAATCGATTTGGGATTCAGAAGATAAAAGAATAAGAATTTTAGTGGGAGAGCAGATAAAAGCAAAATGCCGTATGGCTATAAAAAACTGAAAGAATTTATAGGAGGTCTATTATGAGTAGAAAAGCAACAGGAATAGTAAGAAAAGTGGATGAGTTAGGAAGAGTGGTATTGCCAATTGAACTTCGTAGAACATTCAACATTGAAGAAAAGGACTCTTTAGAAATTTTCGTAGATGAAGAAACAATCATTTTAAAGAAATACGAGCCTGCATGTATCTTCTGCAATGAAGCAAAAAACGTTGAAGCATACAAGGGAAAGAATATCTGCTGTAACTGCATAAGTGAATTAAAGAGGGGAAGTTAACAGAATGGACAAGCAAACAGCACTAAAAAATCTCGCTGAAAAACTTATCGAATACAAAGAAACTAAAAGTGATGGCGGGAAGAGCCTAAGCTACGGAATTTATCTAGGTATGCTACTTGCATACAGCCAGTGTGGTGTGATTAGTCACGAAGAATTCGAAATTTATAGTAAGAAAATAGCTAATACAATTTATCAAAATTAAATCTGCAAATATACAAAAGCGGGAGGGAGGACAATGGAAGAAAACTGGTGCTGTCTAGCAATTAGTATTTTAACGGACTGTACGCCGGAGCAAGCTGTAGTGATTTTTGAATTTGGAAATAATCGCAAAAAGAAGCCTGCAATAAAATTAAGCAAAGAAGATTTTGAAGGGATAAGAGAACATAAAAACAACGGATTATCGTGGAAGTACATAGGTGAGTTATTTGGGCTGAGTGAAAGCGGAGTGCTTAAAAGATTTAAGAAATACGAAGCGGATTGCGAAAGGCAAAGGCAGCAAGCTAATAAAAAAATTAGTGCTGTAGCAGAAAGGGATGATTCATATGCCAGAACTACGCCAAAAAGAAATTAAATATCGGAATTGTAGTTATTTCTATAGTGCATATATAGAACAAGGTATTTTGGTTAACAGCGGGTATAATTGCAGACATCCGAAACAGGAGGAAGTAGTCACAGAAGAGGGACAAGAGATAGGAAATTGCTATAGTTGGAGCTGTCCTTTGTGTATTAAATAGAAGAGGAAATTCAAAATCTTGAATTGCTAAGTAACTATGAGGAAGGAGTAAAAAGTATGTTACAAAACATTGATATAAATAAGCTGAGAAATCACCCAAAAAATCCACGAAAAGAACTTGGGGATTTGACGGAGCTTGCAGAAAGTATTAAAACTAGGGGAGTTTTACAAAACTTGACGGTAGTGCCTTGGTTCTGCTTTGATACAGGTGTCGGAGCAGATGACCCAAAGGTACAAGAGGAAATGGGTTATTTCGTTGTAATTGGGAATAGACGTCTTGCAGCTGCAAAACTTGCAGGGCTAACAGAATTACCTTGTATAGTATCAGATATGGATTACAAGACACAGTTAGCAACAATGCTGCTTGAAAATATGCAACGTAGCGATTTAAATATATACGAGCAGGCGCAAGGTTTTCAAATGATGCTCGACCTTGGAGAGTCAATAAACAACATATCAGAAAAGACCGGATTCTCAGAATCAACAGTAAGGCGAAGAGTAAAGTTACTAGAACTTGATAGCGATAAATTAAAAAAATCAGTAGAGCGTGGTGCTTCACTTCTAGACTACATGGAACTAGATAAGATTCATGATATATCACTAAGAAACAGTGTATTAGACAAAATAGGTACACCTAATTTTAAATGGGAGCTGCAGAGTGCTATTCAAAAAGAAAAAAAGGAAAAACAGAGGGCATTTATTATTTCTGAGCTTCAGAAATTTGCGAAAAAGACAGAAGATACAGCAGATCTTATCACTATAAAAAACTACTTCCTATCTGAATACGATCAGAAAATTGAAGTACCCGACGATGCTCAAGACACAGAATACTTCTACTATGAAACTGGTTGGGGAGCAATTCAACTATGCAAAAGACAAGATGAAATTAATGAGAGAGACAATGAAGATGACGAAGCGCAAAGAATGCGACAAGACAGAGAAAAAAAGCTAGTTGCATTAAGAGAACTGACACATCAAGCTTATAATCTAAGACTTAGCTTTGCAAAACAAATAACTAACACTAAGGCTAAAAAAAATATTAGAACAATAGTTGAGTACTTACTACGTAAAGGAACAGCCGAATATTTTGATTTTGGCATTGATCTTAATTCTATAAAAGAATATTTCAATATAGAGGTTGATGGAGATGATGAAGAGGAATTAAAATATGACGACATAGCAGATGATATTGCAAAACAGCCGGAACTTAGTTTATTTGCTATGGTCTATCTATCACTTGAATCAACTCAGAACCGCTATTATAACTGGAATGGCGAATATGAAAATGATGAAGATTCAAACTTAGTCTATGATTTTTTAACAAAGCTAGGATATGAAATGTCAGAAGAGGAAAAAGCACTTCGAGACGGAACGCATAAACTATTTGAAAATAGCGAATGTTGAGGATATAGCAATGGGATGCAATAAAAACTGGACTCAGAGTGAAATAGAACGGCTTCGTGACTTATGGGGTTCAAAAACAATTCCTCAGATAGCTAAAATCATGGGTAGAAGTCAAAATGCCATAACAGTAAAATCCAAAAGGATTGGACTTGGTGCTTTCAAAGATCATAGTGAATATATGCCGGCGCTCCAAGTATCAAAACTTTTAGGAATAGACATACACACTATCACAGACTACTGGATTCCCAGACTAGGTCTTCCATTCAAACATATAGCTCCAAGAGGTAAAAAAGAGTTTACTTACATCAGAATATCGTCACTCATTACCTGGCTTAAAAATAATCCTGATAGATGGGATAGCCGTAGAGTAGAATTATATGCTTTTGGAAGTGAGCCAGAATGGCTAAAACAAAAGAGAAAAAATGATTCTGCTAATAAGCCTAAAGGTTGCATTAAGTGGACACCGCAAGAAGATGCAAAGCTTATTTATCTATATCGACAAGGAGAAAAGATAAAGGATATTGCTGATAAATTAGGTAGGTCACTTTCAGGAGTAGAACACAGAGTAGCTCGACTGGATGTTTGGGGTTCGGGTGCTTACATTGGCAACAATCGTCAAAATGAACGGAAAAAGAATAGAAGAGCTTTTGAACACAAAGCACTTGAGGCTAGGTTAATTGCAACATTGAAGACAAGATTTAATCAGCTTAACTGGGATGGATTTTGGCAGAAAGATATATGTATGAATTGGAATCCAGTCAAGGGCTGTACTTCTGGAGAAATAAACTGTGACGAATGTAGCAGCTTTATAAGAATGAAGCCACAATACTGTAAGCGTTGCGGAGGTACATTTTATAGCAGACAGATTCAAGACATTTGCGATTTATGCAAAAAAGCTAGGAAGAAACAATATCAGAAAAAATGGGCTGTATTAAACAAGAGGACATAAAACAAAATTATGAAAGGAGAAAAGCTATGAAGAAAGTTATATCTTTTGGCAGTTGCCGATTCTGCGGACAAAACAGCCTGCATGATAAGGAAGATTTTGAAACAATAGAACAGGCTAATGAATGTGCAACGCTTCATTGTAATTGTGCTGAAGCTACAAAGTATCAGTTTCAAAAGAAAGCGGAAGAGAATAGGCGACAAGCAATAAAGCGAGCAGAGGAGCAAATAGAAAATTTATTTGGTGGTGGCTCAGCTTCATATGGATTGCTACCAGTAGAGAACATTATAAAAGAGCTTATTTTAAACTCAGCAATAATGATTTATGACGGCTTATTAAAAGATGTATCAGTTAATATTACTTCTTGTCTAAAAGTGAAAATTTCTAAATCAACAAAAGGGAAGTTAACTTTTATGAGGTCAGATGCAGCGGTATTTAAACAGGAGGTATAGCAATGAAATTATTAAATAAGTTTATGCCTTTGTTTAATATAGGTACTGATTTATCCTCTATGCTAGATCATACGTATATAGCCTATTTTGCAATATGTAATGATTGCGGGAAGACGTGGAATGTAAGCAGGTATAAAAAAGTTACAAAGAGAGGCTATATTTGCCCATATTGTACAAGTGAAAGACAAAGGGAGAGAAAATACCGCTATGTTAAAAGGTCGGTAGGTGAGCTACATAAATGATAAAGAAAGCAGAAAAAAACGCCTTGTATGCTATTCCAGTAGTACACAAGGCGTAACCTTAAACTTGACTAATTGCCAAACAAATACAATAACAGTATAGCATACTTAACGGCATAAGTCAAAGTCAACGCTAATAGGCGTTTACGGGCTCGTAATAGGTATTAACTTAACAACCATAAACAAGAAATTACCATTTATTAGCTAATTAAAGCTAATTAATATGATTGAATTAAAGGGGGTAAATATGTGCCGTATAGTAGTAGCTATATTTTAGAAAATTATGAGGATATATATGACATTCAATTTGAAGATAGCATAGAGGAAAAAATAGAAGCTCTGAGAGATAAAAATATTAAGAAATATAGAGTAAAAACAATAAAAAGTGGGCAAATGTTGGAATGTGAAATATATCCTATATGGAAAACAGGAAATAAAGATGTCAGAATGAAGAAAAAAAAGCCTAGTAGAGAAGTGCAAAAAAATTTGAATGAGAAAAACACAAAGAAAAAAATTATAAGGCTAATAAATACAAATTTCACTAATGAGGATATATGGGCTACATTTACATACGATAGTAAACATTTACCGGGCAGTCCGGAGCAGGCCAAAAAGGATATGCAAAATTACATTAGACGTTTAAACAGATATGTAAGAAAAAATAAACTTCCTGCTCTTAAATACATTTATGTAACCGAGTATGAAGAGGATGAGAAGAAAGGTAAAAAAAGGGTACACCATCACATAGTAATGAATTTCCGAGATAGAGATGCAGCGGAAAAAATTTGGGATAAGGGAGGTAGGACACACAGTAGACGATTGCAGCCTGATGATTATGGTCTGGAAGGACTAGCCAGATACATAACAAAAGATTCTAAAAATTCAAAGAGATATACAACAAGCAGAAATTTAGAAAAACCTAAAATTACTATAGCAGATAGCAAAATGACAAAAAGGAAAGCGGAGAGGATCGCCAGAGAACAGAATTTAGCAAGTGACACATTCGAAAAGTTATATGAGGGATACATATTTAATGACATTGATATAAAATTCAGCAAATTTGTGAGTGGTGCTTATCTGTATGTAAGGATGCGGCAGAGGGATAAGCCTCATATGAGGGAAAAGAATCGGAAAAGCAAAGGAGGTTTAGAGATTGCCTAAAAGCAAAATTCCAACAGCAAGTGAGAGCGTTGAGCAAATATATTTATTTAGATGGGCTACTTTATCATCTAGGACTATGCCAGAGCTTGAACTAATGTATCATATTCCAAATGGTGGAAAGAGGAATATTACAACAGCGAAGAGGCTTAAAGCAGAGGGAGTAAAAGCAGGTGTACCGGACATATGCTTACCAGTACCGAAGGGCGTATATCATGGACTATATATAGAACTAAAGGCAGGCAAGAATAAAACGACACAAAATCAAGACGAATGGTTAGAGGCATTAGACAATAATGGATATTTTACAGCAGTTTGTTACGGATGGGAGGAAGCTTCAAAGGTTATTACAAATTATTTAAAAAATGGAGGTAGAAGAGAAAATGTTTAATAAAAAGTTAGTTTATGTATGTTCCCCAGTTAAGGGAGATATAGAAGAAAATATAACAAGAGCGAAAGAGTATTGCAAGACTGTTTTAATAATGGGGTATATTCCAATAGCTCCACACGTTACATTCAACGGGATACTTAACGATAAAGTACAGCAGGAGAGGGAAACAGCATTAGCTTTAGGGCTTGAGCTTGTGAAACATTGTGATGAAGTATGGGTATTTGGAAATGTCATAAGCGAAGGAATGCAGGGAGAGATAGAATTAGCAAAGCAAATAGGCATACCAGTGAAGACAGTTTTACATACTGGTGGAACGGAGGAGGCAGAGCAGAATAACAATTAGAGAACGGCTTTTTGAATACCTACCGGAAGATTATGTGTTTATGAGCATTAAGGAAAATAGGGAGGAGATAGAATGAAGTGGTCAGATTGTGCAGTACAAGACTTAAAGAAATATTCTGGACTTAAAGCAAGCATAGATAACGTAGAGGAACGTATAGAAGCATTAGAACTAAAATTCGAAGGAATTAAGGTAAATAAAAGTGATAAGATTCCGGCACATGGTGGTGGTAGCAAGTTGGAGGACTATATGCTAGATAATATAGTAGAACGTGAACGTCTTAACTTTCTACTTGAAGCAGATAGGAAAATATTAGGCATAATAGAAAGGGGCTTGCAAGCCTTAGACAATACAGAGAGGCTTGTATTAGACAGATTTTTTATACATAGAAGAAAAGACCATATCGGAACATTGATAGAAGAGTTAGGAGTAGAACAAAGCCAGGTGTATAGAATTAAAGACCAGGCATTGTATAAGTTTACTATACATATGTATGGGATTGAAGAGTATTAGGACGAAATTGTAAGTAAAATTACATAACTTAAGTTTGCTTATAAAAATATATGTACAGTAATGATAATTTTTATATGAAATAGTACTTTAAATAAATCAATTTAGGATCTATTGCCATTATGGTAAAATATATTTATAAATTTTAATGGTATAAATGGGAGGGAAAATGGCTAATAAAGAGTACATTAATATACTAAAGCAGGATATAAATGAGTGGAATAATTGGAAATTAGCAAATTATAGTAGGATAAGACTTGACTTAAATGATGCAGATTTAAGTGGAATGGATCTTATGAGGGTAGACTTTAGTAATGTAAGCCTTGAATCTGCTAACCTAAGTAAAACGAATCTCAGAGGAGCTAATTTAAGCCAAGCGAATCTAAGTGGAGTAGATCTAAGTAGGGCAAACATCAGTGATGCTTATCTAATTGGAACAAATTTATATAGAGCAACCCTTACAGGAGCAAACTTGGGAGGGACAAACTTAACAGGAGCAAATCTAACAGGAGCAAATCTTAACGAGGCAGACCTAAATTTTGCAATACTTGAGAGAGCAACTCTAAAGAATGTAGATTTGTGCAGAGCAAATTTGAGTGCTACAAACCTTAGTGAGGCGGATTTAAGCGAATCGAACCTAATGCACTCTAGGTTTATTAGAACAGTGTGTGAAAATACTGATTTTAGTGGATGTAGAATTTATGGTATATCTGTATGGGATTTACAAGCAGGAAATAACATTAAATCTAATAATATTAAGATTACGCCATACGGCGAGGCTGACATAACAACTGATAACCTTGAAGTTGCACAATTCATATACTTGATGTTGAACAATAAAAAGATAAGAAGTGTTATAGATTCAATTACTTCAAAAGTCGTTTTGATTTTAGGAAGATTTAAGGAAGAACGAAAAGAAATACTTGATGCAATAAGAGACGAATTGAGAAAACATGACTATTTACCAGTTATGTTTGATTTTGATAAACCTGCAACTAGAAATACCCAGGAGACAGTTTTAACGTTGGCTAGTATGTCAAAGTTTGTTGTTGTTGATATGACAGAGCCGATATGTTCCCCATTTGAGATAGGAACTATAGTTAGAGAACTACGCCATGTGCCCATCCAACCCCTTTTACTTAATGGAGAAATACCATGGGGTATGTGGGATAGTATAGAAGGTTTACCATGGGTGTCAAATATCTCCTATTATCAAGATAAATTTGATCTTATACGTAATATTAACGAAAAAATCATTGAACCATCAGAAAAAAAGCTGAAAGAATTAGTTAAGTAATATTTTTGGTTAGTACTACCGTACATTAGTTAAAAATAATGTGCGGTTTTTGCTTTATAAAATTAGTTGATTACTAAATTCTAATGAGTAGTCTGTTTGAGTAAATTAATCATGTAGGGCAACATATATTTCAGTAACTTTTTAAAGTGATAAGGGAATATAGATATTTCTATCTACATTCCCTTTATCGGTATACACATTAATTATGTTTGTTTCGAAACGCACATATGTAATATGCTATACCCAGTATGTACATTGTGCTTCCAAGTATAAAATACATATAGGAGCCTCCTTTCATTGTCTAAGCCAAAATATTAAGTGGCTTACTCAACCTAAAGATGTCTTAGGTCATTACAATACACCTCTTTCCTTTACATGTTTCTAACTTAGAAAATCATGTAATCCACAGACGATGAAAGAATCAATAAGACAATATACATACCTAAAACATATTACCATAAAAGTAAATAATATGCAATAAAATGAGAAAAATAAGGGAAGTTCATACGGTTTTTATATGCTAAAATATTATGAAAGAATAATGTTTAGTACAAAGACTTGCGGTGTTAATTTGCTTCAAGTTTTTTTGTCCTTCTTATTTGCAGGATTACATCTTTTTATGCAGAATTATGAAAAATAATAATCTGACTAAATGCGAGGTTGACATGTTGGTAAATAATAAGCTGAAAAACACGAATGGTGTAAATTGTGAATCAGAGGCTAATAGAATAACCTATGATGAGTTTTTAAACGATAGATTAAAACCATTATATTCTAAGAAGAAACAATGTAAAAATGTTGAACAACTATATTCAAGAGTTGAATATGAGCTTAGGAATTATTTAAATATAAATAATATTCAAAAAGGGAGTAAAGAAGAAAAGAAGCTAATTATATTACTTAAGGCTAGTATTTCAGATGTTAGGTCAAGTGATACCATATCTATGGGCGGTTTAATTCTCACTATGTTTGGCATATTTGCAGCTTTACTTTCTGATATTATAGGTAAGGAATGGGTTATTATTATTTATTCGGGATTTTGTTTTGCGGGAACATATTTTATAAAAGAAGCGGAAAAGTGGTTTGGATATGCTGGTAAAAAAAACATGGTGCTGAATATATGTCTTAATCTTTTGGTTGATAAATAATTAATATAAAATAATATTTTATAACAAACTTTTTTAAATGGGTTATACTTCCTTTTATTTAAAACTTCTTTTCAATAGCTCCGATGCCAATGGAGCTTTAATTATGTTTTTATGAAGGATATTTCTATTTTATGAAGAAATATAGAAAGTGAAGGAGATGATTGCATGACTGATGTGACTAATAATAAAAAAGGAGAAACCCAAAAGAAAAATGTTTTATTATTACTCCAATAGATAATGAAGGCAGCCCAATGAGAAGGCATATAGAAGGCATTATTGATTCTGCAATAGCACCTGTTTTAGAGGAAGAATATGAAATTATTGTAGCCCATAGAATGTATACTCCAGGATCTATAAATAAGCAAGTAATAATGAGTATATACGAATCAGAATTAGTAATTGCCAATTTAACTGGACTAAACCCTAATGTTATGTATGAATTGGCATTTAGGCATGCAATAAGAAAACCAGTAATAACAATTATGGAATCTGGAGATCAAAAATTACCATTTGATGTGGTAACAGAAAGGACGATTTTTTACGTAAATGATGCAAGAGGAGTTATAGACTTAAGGGCAAATTTAAAAAAGCAAATTGATAAGATCAGTTGTATTAAAACCGAAGAAATTGATAATCCCATTTTTTCTGCATTAGAAAAAACTTTAAGTGAAAAAGCTATACTAGGAAAGATTAACACAGTTGAACCAATACAAACAAATGCAATGGAATACATTTTAAATCGCCTAGACAGGATTGAAAGTGCTGTTAAAAATAATAGAAACTCTAGTAATTTTTACGAAGAATTTAAAAGATATGCTGAAATAAGTAATAGTATAAATCAAGTTGAAATTAAACTTGTTGACAATTTTTGTTTTCAACAACTCGATTTTGTTGCCAAAGAAATTATATCTAAATTGTATTTAAATAAATCTATAAAAGAGATACTTAAGATATGGACTGAAAATAATACTATTAAAGTTAAAGTAAAATATGATGGATCAATAAAAGGATTAGAATTAACAGTGGAACGTGCTATATCAGAAGTATTAAACATTATGGGTTTATCTGAAGATATGCGTGAAGTAAAGATAAAAATAACTTAATTAGAATTTTAGATGCTTTTTAGTTATATTTAGGGTGTGAGACTCAATGGCCACTTTATTTTTGAAACAATTTAATATAGTGTAAGACTAAATTCAATACAAAGGAATTAACAATAAGGGGGATAGATATATTCTATCTCTTTTTTGCTGTTATTAAATAGTTTTTGAGAGGATAAGCAGAGTAATGACAACACCAGATTTAGTTCATTGGATTAATAAGCTGATTGAGAATAACAATATAAAAGCTTTTTATAATTCAAAGTTATGGGAACAAATTAGAGATGAAGCTCTGAAAAGAGACAACAACGAATGTCAAAAATGCAAAACTAAAGGGTTATTTCGTGCAGCACAATGCGTTCATCATATAAAGCATGTAAGAAAACATCCTGAGTTAGCGTTGAGTTTAGATAATACTATTTCTTTATGCAATAGTTGTCATGATGAAGAGCATCCAGAAAAACTAAATAATAAAAGCAAACCACAGCTAAATGAGGAAAGATGGTAGTACCCCCCGGTCAAAAAAACGAAAAAAATTTGAGAGTAGGAAGAACGGGTAGCAGGGTCGACAAAACAGAAAAACCTCACGCGTGAGAAAAAATGAAATTATATAAAAGAAATTGAGTTGAAAGGAGGGATTTAGAAAACATGGCAAGTGCTAAGAAAATAAAGGATTCTCTTATAAAACAGCTTAAGGATAAAGGTGCTAATGTAGAACATTTTTCAAGCTTGATTGATGATTATATTTGGTACTGGATTCAAGAAAAAAATATGCAAAAAGATATTAAAAAAAGAGGTCAAACATATATAGCAATTTCGGCAGCAGGAAAAGAATACGAGAAAGATAATCCCTCTGTAAAAAATGCACTTATGTATAATAAACAAAAATTAGCCATCTTAAAAGAACTTGGATTAACGACATCAAATGTTAAAGCTGGTGATGGTGATGACGAACTCTAAGTTGATTCCGGAAATTCAGGATTACATTGATCTTGTAAGAAGTGGAGAAGTTGAAGTTTGTAAAGAGCAGCTTTTATTATGTGACTATGTAGAGAAATGTTTCTTTGAGGAAAACTTATTTGTAGATGAAACACAATTACATAAATATTTAGGTTTGCAAAAATACTTCCCGTTTGAGCTATTGCCTTGGGAAGTATTTTGTTTTACTCTCCACAATTGTACATATTCCTCGCCTGGTATTTTAAGATGGCCGGACTTGTTTATTTTAGTTGGAAGAGGGGCTGGCAAAAATGGATACTTAAGTTTTGAAGATTTTTGCTTGCTATCTCAATATAACAACGTTAAATATTATCACATAGATATTTGTGCTAATTCAGAAGAACAGGCTAGAACATCTTTTGATGATGTATACAATGTCTTAGAGGCTAATGAAATAAAATTAAAAAAACATTTTTACTGGAATAAAGAACTTATCCGGAATTTAAAGACAAAATCAGAATTAAGATATAGAACATCTAATGCAAAAACAAAGGATGGTGGCAGACCCGGTAAAGTAGATTTTGATGAATACCATCAATATGAAAACTATAAATCAATTCAGGTTTTTAAAACTGGATTAGGGAAAAAGAAGAATCCAAGAACAACTATTACTACTACAAACGGAGATGTAAGAGATGGCCCGCTTGATCACATAATTGCTAGAGCTGAGAGAATCCTTAACGAGCAAAGTGGAGATAATGGTTTATTGCCATTTATCTGTAAGCTTGATGATGAAAAGGAAGTAGACGATCCTAAGATGTGGGATAAAGCAAACCCATCCTTACACTACAATGAGGAGCTTAGGAGACAGATTGAAAAAGAGTATGTTGACTATAAAGAAGACCCTATAAGTAATTCATCATTCATGACAAAAAGAATGAACATTCCAAAAGGGAATAAGGATGTTGAAGTTACATCTTGGGAGAATATACTTGCTACTAATCAAGAAATACCAGACTTAACAGGTTGTACTTGTATTGCTGGTATGGACTATGCAAAAACAACTGATTTTGTATGCGCTGGGTTGCTCTTTAAATACAAGGGAGTTTACTATTGGATTTCGCATACATGGGTATGTGAAAAGTGTAATGACTTGGGAAGAATAAAAGCACCATTGCATGATTGGGAAGAGGCTGGATTGCTAACATTTGTGAAAGGCGTTGAAATATCTCCGGATATACCAGCTACTTGGTTAGCTGAACAGGCACAAAAGTATAACATAACAACGCTGGGCGTAGATAATTACAGATATACATTGTTAGCAAAGGCATTAAGAGAAGTTGGATTCGATACTGATAAACAGGGAGCTAATAATATTAAGCTTACAAGACCTAGTAATCAAATGCTTATTTCTCCAGTTATAACTAGCCTATTTAGTAATCATAAAATTGCGTGGGGAAATAACCCATTAATGAGATGGTATACAAACAATACTTGTATAAAGCAAGAGGCACATGGCAATTTTAGTTATGGAAAAATTGAGCCTAAGAGCAGAAAAACAGATGGATTTATGGCGTTTATTTCTGCAATGTGTGCTGGTGGAGTTGATTTAGAAGATAGTGGAGAAACTCCGGATTTTGATTTGGGAGTATACACATATTAAATGATAAGTCTTAGAAATAAGGCTTTTTATTTTACCTTGAAAGGTGGTGAGAAATTGAAGTTTTTTGACTGGATTAAGGACTTCTTTGGAGTTGAAAAGTCAATGATATTTATAAATCAAAATGCATTGGCGTCAAACGAAGCATTAGTTGCGATAAAAGATTTCGCGCTCTGTTCTGCAATCAACCTTATTGCTGGAGTATTAAGTAAATGTGAATTTAAAACATACCTAAATGGCATTGAGGTTAAAGGTGACGAATACTACCTTTGGAACATAGAGCCAAACAGAAACCAGAACTCGACACAATTTATACAGGAGTTTATATCAAAACTGCTTTACTATAACGAGTGCTTGATCTTAGATATAAACGGTCAGTTGATTATTGCTGATGATTTCACTCAAACAGAGTATGCAGTACTAGAAAATACCTTTACAAATGTTACTAGAGGAACAATGAAGTTTGATAAAACATTCAAAATGAGCGAAGTCCTATATTTTAAATATAGCAATAATGATGTTCAACGACTACTTTCTGAGTTGATGAATGGCTATAACAATTTGCTTAAAATGGCCATAGGAAAATTCAAACGCTCCGGGGGAAGAAAAGGAATTCTTGATATTGATGCAACTGCATCTGGTGATAAAAATTTTCAGCAACGATTTGATGATTTAATGAATAACAGATTTAAGACATATTTTGAGGCTGAAAATGCAGTACTACCACTACATAGAGGATTTAACTATAATGAGCAAAACGGTGAAGGAAGTAAAAAATCCACTAGTGATATGGTTGATATATCTGCAATAGTTAAAGAGGAATTAGACAGAGCTGCACAAGCATTTAAAATTCCTACATCTCTACTTAGGGGGGATATAGCAGACGTAGAGAAGATAACGGATAATTTTTTAACATTTTGCATTGATCCTTTATCGGATATGGTTGGAGAGGAAATCAACCGTAAAAGATATGGCAAAAGTGCTTTTTTAAAAGGCTCTTATGTTAAGGCAGATACAACTTGTATTAAGCATATTGATATATTCTCCATCTCAGAATCCTTTGACAAGCTTATAGCAAGTGGTGGATATAGCATTGATGATTTAAGACAGAAGGCGGGGGACAGTCCATTGAACAAAGAATGGAGCAAAAAGCATTGGATTACAAAAAATTATTCAGATGTACAGGATATGAAGGGAGGTGAGAAATAGTGACAAAATCTATATTTTTAGTTAAGCAATCAATTGATTTAAGCACCCTAGATTTATACATTTATGACTATGTTGAGGGAGATAGCCGGGATTGGTGGACTGGTGAAAAAATAGAAAGTCAAACATCTGCAAACTATGTTCAAAAACAATTAGAAGTAGCAAAAGATGTTAAGTTTATAAACCTTTATATTAACAGTTACGGTGGTGATGTTAAGGAAGGTCTGGGAATATATAACCAGCTAAAAAGACATACAGCATATAAAACTGCATATATTGATGGTTTTGCATGTTCTATAGCATCTGTTATAGCTATGGCCGCAGATAAGATTGTTATGGGAACAAATACGCTAATGATGATTCATCATGCTTCAATGGCTGCATATGGAAATGCGGAAGAACTCAGAAAGGCAGCTAATGATGTAGAGGTAATTGACAAGGCAAGTTGCTCTAGTTACCTTACAAAAGCTGGGGATAAGTTAAGCGAAGAAACATTAAATCAGCTACTTGATGAGCAAACATGGTTAAGTGCTGAACAGTGTTTACAGTATGGCTTATGTGACGAAATTGCAGGTAAGGAAAATACAAACATTACAGAAGCACAGCAGAGATTTGAACAATCCATAAAATATCAAATTCAGCAGGCTAAAGGTAAAATTATTGTTCCAGAACAGTTTATTAATCAAAAAACAAATGCTGAAAAACTTAGGGCAGCATTTTTTAATAAGAAAATAGGAGGATGAACTTAAATGAAATCAAAAGACTTAATACAGCAGGAATTAAGAGATAACTTAGTAGCAGCTTTTAAAAGTACAGACGAAAATGCAATTGCTCAGGCATTTAACATTTTTGCTGAGTCTGTACAGCAAAATATTATGGAGGAATTTCAAGCATATCAAAAAACAGCTGATAGCACTATACTAGCTAAAAGAGGAGTTCACCAGCTAACCGCTGAGGAAAACAAGTTCTATCAAGGAATAATTGATGCTTTGAAGGCACCAGATATCAGGCAGGCTTTTACATCTCTTGATACTGCATATCCGGAAACAGTAATTGATAATGTAATATCTGATATAAAAGAAGCTCACCCATTACTTTCAGCCATAACATTTACAAACACTACAATATTGACAAAGATGATAGTCAATAAACAAGGTGCGCAACTTGCTGTGTGGGGGGCTATTAATTCAGCTATTACAAAAGAATTAAGTGGTGCCATAGGAAAAATAGACCTTACACTTTGTAAGCTATCTGCATTCATGCCAATAAGTAAGGATATGATCGTAGTTGGCCCTACTTGGATTGATGCATATGTAAGAGGTGTACTTTCAGAAGCAATTGCATTAGCACTAGAGACTGCTATTGTTACAGGCACTGGTAAAGATGAGCCTATTGGAATGGATAGGGATGTATCTGATGATGTAACAGTAACAGGAGGTGTTTATCCTAAAAAAACTCCAGTCGTAGTTAAAGATTTTAGTCCAGTAACCTATGGAGCTATTGCTGGTAAATTAGCACAAGCACCTAATAACAAGACAAGGCCTGTTAATAACATCTTACTTATAGTGAATCCACAGGATTACTTTACTAAAGTATTTCCGGCAACAACTGTAAGAGCTGCAGATGGTACATATTCACATGATGTATTTCCATATCCAACTACAGTAGTACAATCATCTGCAGTAGAATCTGGTAGTGCTATTTTTGGATTGGCTGATAAGTACTTTATGGGTATAGGAGCTGGTACAAATGGCGGTAAGATAGAGTATTCAGATGAATTCAAGTTCCTCGATGATGAAAGGGTATATCTAACCAAGTTATACGGTAATGGCAGAGCTTTAGACGATAACGCCTTTATTCTTGCAGATATTAGTGGGCTTACTCCTGCTACTCTTGAAGTATCAGTAACAAATGTGGTAAAAACAAAGCAACAGGCTTAAGAGGTGATATAAATGCCGGAGGGCTTATTAAATGATGTTAAAACTTATCTGCATATAACATGGCAGGATGCTGAAACTGACAAAAATATTACTGGGATAATAAAAAGAGGGATGGCGCGCTTACAGACTATTGCAGGTGTGCCTCTTGATTTTTCCGTTGAAGATTTGCCACGATCATTGCTTTTTGATTATTGCAGATATGCCAATAGCCATGCCCTTGAAATGTTTGAAAAGAATTTTTCATCTGAATTATTAAGCTTGCACATAAACAATCAAGTTGAAAGTGAGGTAATCTAATTGTTAATAAAAACAGACAATATAGAGTTCACAAGCTTTAGCGATGGTGTGTGTGATATTTATGCGGAAGATGAAGAGGGGAACAAAACATATAAATATCAAAGCTTAGGCTTTTCTGATCGTGCTTTAGGTTTTAATCGAGTATTTGCAGCTAGAGCAGTACAAGATGAGGTTAATGCTGTAATTCGTATTCCAAAAGTACCTGGCATTGATACCCATGATACTTTGGAGATAAAAGGCAGGGGTAAATATGATATTATACTTACTCAAATCAAATATGATACTAACCCTCTTAGTATTGATTTAACTTTGAAACAACTTGAAATACACAAGGTGACATGATGGAAACAATAGATATTAATAATTTGGCAGCTGCAATAACTGAGGAACTTCAAATCTATTCAAATGAAGTAGCAGATGGAATAAAAAAGTCTGTAGATATTGTAGCAGATGAAGTCAATCAAGAAATAAAAAATCACATAACTTTTGAGCAACACACAAAAAAGTATGTTAAATCATTTAGACTTAAAACCTCATATGAAGGCCAGTTTGAAAAAAGGAAAACATGGTATGTTGCAAACGGACAGCATAGACTAACACATTTACTTGAAAAAGGGCATGCACTTCGTCAAGGTGGAAGAACTAGAGCATTTCCTCACATAAAATATGGTGAAGAATTAGCACAAAAGCGTATGGAAGAACTAGCAAGGGAGGCTATAGAAAATGCTAACGGACGTTAAAACATGGCTAGAGACAACTGGTTATAAAGTAGCTGAGGAAAGATTTCTAAAGCCTCCTGCACTACCTTACATTATATTTATTGACCATACGGATATAAGGGGTGCAGACAATAAAAATTGTATAGCTACTAGGCAGATAAGCATTGAATTGTACTCAGATAAAATTAACCACGAAGCAGAACAAAAAGTCGAAGAATTATTAAATAAAAAAGCTATACATTATTCAAAAAATCGTACATGGTTACAGGCAGAAATGTTTTTTCAAACTGTGTACGATTTTAATTTAATAGAAAAATTATAGAGAGGGGTTAAAGAAGATGCTTTCAGACGGAGAAAAAATAGTACTGGGAAGTGGTTCATTGTATTGTATGGAGTTTACTGGAACACTACCAGAAAATGACGAAATAGAAGTTGAAGCAAACCAGTTAGGCTGCATTCAAGGTGGCGCGAGTTTAGAATACAAGCCTAAATATTATGAAGCTAAAGATGATATGGGTAAGGTTTCAAAAGTAATTATTACTGAGGAAGAGGCTACTTTAAAATCTGGCATAATGACTTGGTGTGGTAAAACATTGTTAAAGTTGTGCAGTACAGCAAGAGTTACTGAAGAAGCAGGAGTAAGAACTGTAAAGATAGGTGGAACTTCTAACGACAATGGTAAAAAATATGTTATACATTTTGTACATAAAGATGCTGTAGATGGTGATATCAGGGTAACGATTGTTGGACAGAACCAAGCTGGATTTACTCTTGCTTTTAAAAAAGACAAAGAAACTGTAATTGATGCTGAATTTAAAGCACAGCCACAGGACAACGAAGGCACATTGATAAAGTATACTGAAGATATACCAGAAGTATCAGAAGTTTAGTTTGAGAGGGGCAGCAATGTCCCTTTAATATTATATAAGAGGTGAAAAAATAATATGTTTGATATAAATACAATAAATAAAAGGTATTTTGATATTAGTATTTCAGTAACTGATGATGAGGGTAAAGAACATAGTTTTAGGCTTGACGTTGAGCCACCAAAAGTTAAAACTTTAAAAAAAATTATAGCTTTATCTAAGAATAAGGATAATGAAGAGGCAATGTCTGAAGCTATAAGGCTAATCCTTAATAAGAATAAAACTAACTTTAAGGTATCAGATGAAATAATTGAAAACCTTGACATAGACCAATATAAAGCAATTTTTAATGAATATTCAAAATGGTTAAATGAGGTTAGGAATAGCCCAAACTAAGAATCCCTCGTTGTCCTGATGATGATACATACGAGGGGCATTACAATTTAAATTATCTTGAGGAGAAGCTTGTATTTGATTATACAGGCTTTAATTTTAACCAAATTTATGAACTTGATATATTTACGTACCAGGCATTACTTAGAGATGCAGTAATCTACAAGTACATGGAGACAGCGGAAGGACAGAAATATCTCAATAAGTGCTGGATATTAGAACAGACAAAACCAGATAGAGCAAAATTAAGGGAGAGGTTTGGAAAGGAGGGATAGTATTGGCCGGAACAATAAAAGGGATAACAATTGAAATAGGTGGTAATACTTCTCCGCTTAATAAAGCATTAGAAGGTGTAAATAAAAATAGCAGAAACCTACAATCAGAACTTAAACAAGTTGAAAAGCTATTAAAATTAGACCCGACTAATACTGAATTACTTGAACAAAAACAAAAGTTATTAGCTGAGAGTGTAGATAATACTAGTAACAAGCTAAAGACTTTAAAACAAGCAGAAGCACAAGTACAAGAACAGGTTAAAGAGGGGAAAGTATCTGAAGAGCAATATAGAGCATTTCAGAGAGAAATAGTACAAACGGAGATAAGTCTTAAAAAGCTAGTACAAGAACAGGAAGATTTTAATAATACTTTAAACAATACCTCTAATGAACTTGAAGGTGTATCTGGAAAAATGAAAGATACATCGAAAGAAGTAAATAACACATCAAACAATTTTGATGATGCAAAAGACAAAGCTTTATCTTTCGGTGATGTTTTAAAAGCTAATGTTATCGGAAACTTCATAGTTAACGGACTCAAAAATATAGGAAGTGCAATTAAGGATATTGCTATACAGGCTAATTCTGCTAGTGGACTAATACAAGCTAAGCTAGGATTAACAAAACAAGAAGCAAAAGACTTAACAAGTGTTGCTAAATCTATTTGGAAAGATGGTTTTGGTGAAAATGTTATTGATGTAACCAATGATTTAGCAATTGTTAAGCAATATCTAGGTGATATTTCAAATGAAGAATTAAAAGGTGTAACAGAAAAGGCATATACAATATCCAATGTATTTGGTACAGAAGTAAATGAATCTGTAAAATCCGTTAAGACCATGATGGACAACTTTGGAGTTTCATCTACAGAAGCATTTGATATTATTACAGTAGGCTTTCAAAACGGATTAGACTTCTCAGGTGAATTTTTAGACACATTAAATGAGTATGCTCCACAATTTGCAAGCATGGGCTTGTCAGCTGACGAAGCCATGAAAATGCTAAAAAATGGTGTGGATAATGGTGCATTTAGCTTAGATAAAGTTGCAGATGCAATGAAAGAATTTAACATTCGTATAATGGATGGATCCAATACTACAAGAGAAGGGTTAAACAGTATTGGCATTAACTATGACGATTTATTAAAGAAAATAAATAACGGAACTATGACTACAGGTCAGGTAATGCAACTTGTAATAGATAAGCTAAAAGAGCAAGATGATGCTACAACGCAAAACCTATCTGGAGTAGCTTTATTTGGTACACAATGGGAAGATTTAGGTAAAAAAGCTGTCCTGTCACTGAATGATGTAAACAATGGAATTAATAGCATAAGTGGAGCAACGGATAAAGCAAGTCAAGCTGTAAAAGATGATTTAGGAACAAAATTAACAACAGCTACAAGAGGTATACAAGAGGCATTCGCTCCACTTGCAGAGGATTTACTTGATATGGTTAATAACATTATGCCAAATTTAAAATCAGCTTTGCAGTGGATAGTTGATAATTCAGGAATTGTTAAAGCAGGTATTTTAGGTATAGGTGCTGGCTTTATAGTTTGGAATGTATCGAGTACGATTTTTGGAGTTGTAGAAGCCATAAAAGCTTTTCGGCTGGCCAATGAGGGCGCTACAATTGCACAGGCAGCACTTAACTTAGTAATGAACGCTAATCCAATTGGGATTATTATAACTGTTATTGCTGGTTTAATTACGGCTATAATTGCCCTTTGGAATACAAACGAGGACTTTAGAAATGCTTTAATAGGCATATGGGAAGGTATAACAAGCACTGTATCCGGTGCAATCAACAAAATAAAGGGATTTTTTAATGTAATAATAGATTTCGTAAAAAGCAATTGGCAAGGGTTATTGTTATTGCTAGTCAATCCGTTTACTGGAGCTTTTAAACTACTCTATGATAACTGTGAAAGCTTTAGGAACTTTGTTGATGACTTTGTAGAAAAGGTAAAAACTGCGTTTAAAACTACTATTGATAAAATAGTAAGCTTTTTTTCTCAACTGCCCGGAAGAGTTGCTACGCAATTAATCAATCTAGTAACAAAGTTTACAGAATGGAAAGCAAATATAACTACTTGGATTATAACTAATCTACCAATGATAATAAGTAGTTTTGTAGGCTTTTTTGCTGAGCTCCCTTCAAAAGTTTGGAATGTAATAAATGGTGTTATAGATAAATTTGCAAGCTTGAAGGAAGAATTAATTAGATGGGCAAATGAGCACCTTCCTTCTTTTATTGCAAAATTTATTGAGTTTATGATGGAGCTACCTAATAAAATGATAAACATAGGAATGAACATAGTTGAAGGTATTTGGAAGGGTATTAGTAGTGCAGTAGGTTGGCTGAAAGACAAAATATCTGGTTTTGTTGGAGGTATCGTTGATGAAATAAAAGATTCTTTGGGAATACATTCACCTTCTCGTGTCTTAGCTGATGAAGTTGGTAAGTACATGGCTCAAGGTATTGGTGTTGGCTTTGAGGATGAGATGAATCAAGTAAGTACTAATATGGCAAAGGCGATACCAGTTAAAAGACAGGAGTACGCATCTACAACTAGCAACGACACAACAGGCGTTGGATTGAAACCGTATGGATATAACCAGACAGTTAATATTTATAGCCCAACTCCGCTTACACCTGCAGAAGTTGCAAGACAAACAAGAAATGCAAGCAGAAAAATGGTTTTGGGGGTGTAACATGCCAAAAACATTAACATATATAAATACGAAAGGGCAAAGTATTCAGATTGGGTATTTTGACCCTTTTTATTTAGAGAACTTTGATGGTGGAACGAGTATTCCTAAAATCAATATATATACATCTAAAGGAACATATCAGGATGGTGCAAGCTATACCGGAAGTACAATGGACATGCGCAATATAGTTATTGACTTCCGGATTGAGAATGACTTTGTATCTAATAGAAATATTCTTTATGGCATTTTCATCCCAAAGTCTGAAGGGATACTTGTATTTGAACAGGACAGCATAAAAAGAAAAATAAATTGCTTAGTTGAATCTCTAACAATAGATGATAATACAGTACCTAAAACAGCAACATTAAGTTTGCTAAGTCCGAGACCATTTTGGGAAGATATAGACAGCATTAGGAATGATATAGCTGCATGGTTGCCTAGCTTTGAATTCCCACTTGAAATAATACCAGAAGGAATTGAGATGGGATATAGACAATTGAGCCTTGTAGTAAATGTAAAAAATAGTGGCAACATAACTCTAGGGATGGTGATTGAGTTTAGAGCTATTGGAACAGTTGCAAGTCCGAGCATTTTTGATGTATACAAGCGAAAAGAATTAAAAATAAATACTATTATGCAAGCTGGAGATATAATTACTGTTTGTACTATCTATGGCAAAAAGAAAATTGAATTAAATAGAAGCGGAGTAATAAGTAATCTTATAAATTACTTAGATAGTGAGAGCGAGTTTTTGCAGCTTGAGCCGGGAGATAATCTCTTAAGATACAATGCAGAGCAAAATCTCGACAATTTGGAAGTGTCAATATACTATACGCCAGCTTATTTGGGGGTATAACATGGAACTTTATATATATAATAGCGAGTTAGAGTTACTAGGATTAGTGGACATATTTGACAGTCTGAGGTGGAGAAGACGGTATTTTCAACCTGGAGAATTTGAACTTCACTTAAAGGCTACAGCTGAAAATATCGCTTTGTTTCAAGAACAGTACATAGTAGCAAGACATAACACCGTTGAAGCAGGAATAATTGAAAATATAGAAATAAGTACTGATAATTTAGTAGTTAAAGGTCGGTTTTTATCATCACTTTTAGAACGGCGCATAGTATTGGCAAAAACAACATTAAACACCACTGCAGAGCTTGCCATGAGAATACTAGTAAGCAATATGACTCCAATACCCAAATTGGAGCTGGGGGAACTAAAAGGATTTACTGAAACAGTAGATATACAAGTTACATATAAAAATATAGCAGTTACATTAACTAAAATAGCACAGGTAAGTAATATTGGTTATACTGTAAAGTTTGATAGGTTAAATAAAAAGCTACTTTTTGAGTGCTATAAAGGAATTGATAGAAGCGCAAGTCAAGATGTAAACGCAAGAGCCATATTCTCAGAAGAGTTTGAAAATGTTACGGATAGTAAATATACACTTGCAACTGAAAATTATAGGACAGTGGCACTTGTTGGTGGAGAGGGTGAAGATACTGATAGGATACTTGTAATGGTTGGAGAGGCTAATGGACTGACTAGAAGAGAAATCTTTGTTGATGCTAAAGACTTAAAGAAAGAGAACCTTACTGATGAGCAATATAAATTCTTATTAAGACAAAGAGGAATAGAAGCATTAACAGGAGCTGCAAAGAGTGAAGTGTTTGAAAGTAATGTTAATTTGCAATCAAATCTGGTTTATAAAAAAGATTTTGACCTTGGAGATGTGGTTACATGCAGAAATCGAAAATGGAATAAAAAAATTGATGTCCGAATTACAGAAATAGAGGAGGTATACGAGAACGGTATATTAACAATAACACCTACTTTTGGGAGTCCACTGCCTGAGCTTAAGGACGTATTAAAGGAGGAATAGAATTGACACAAAAGAGTAGTTTTTTTAACAGCATAAACGGAGATAGAAAATATAATGCCTCTGACTTTGCTGATTTTTTTAGTAGTTTTATTGGCAATGGTGTATACCCGAATCCAAGTACAAATTTAATTGTGTCAGCTGCTACAGGAATGAATATTAAAGTTGCACCAGGTAAGGCATGGATAAATGGGTACTATTATGAGAACACAGCAGAATTAAACCTTACAATTGATGTATCAGACGGAGTGTTAAAGAGAATAGACAGAATAGTATTAAAGCTAGATTATTTAAATAGGCAGATTGTTTTAGAAGTAAAAAAAGGTACTCCGGCCAGTATGCCTACGACTCCAGAAATAATAAGAAATTCAGATGTATACGAACTTGTAATAGCTGATATTCTTATAAATAACGGTGATACAGCTATAAATCAGGCAAACATAACAGACCAAAGATTAAACAGTAGTTTGTGCGGTATAGTTCACGGAACTGTGGAACAGGTAGATACAACTGAAATATTTAATCAGTACCAAACATCATTATTGAAGTTTGAGCAAGAAAAAAAGGCTGAGTTTCTTGCGTGGATTCAAGAATTAAAAGTTATTTTAGATGAAAACACCGCAGGCAATCTATTAAATCTAATAAATGCAAATAGTTTTGATATCCAAAGTTTAAAGAACTCGGCCACCACGCATTTATCAGATTATGTACGACAACCTGGTTATGGTGTTACGTCCGGAAGTGTAAATACATACACTCTTACATTAAGTCCTGCTCCTACTGCATATGTGGATGGCATGGGTATAGTAGTTAAAATAAATGTAGCTAACACAGGAGCATCAACTATTAATGTAAATGGGCTTGGAGCAAAAGCTATAGTAGATAGTAAGGGAAAGGCGTTAACATCAGGAAAACTAAGGTTAAATGGTACATATTCGCTTAAATATAACTCCACAACTGGAAATTTTATATTACAGGGTAGTGATTCATCCGGCAATGCTACTCCTGCAGATTTACTAGCCGGAAAAACAGCAAGTACAGATGCAGGAGATATAACAGGAACAATACCAAGTAAAGGAGCTGCTACATATAACCCTAGCACAGCAGTACAGACTATTCCGGCTGGACAATATCTTAGTGGGCTACAGACTATAGCAGCTGTAACCGGTACTGCAACTGCGGAAAATGTAGATTCAGGTAAAACTTTCAGTAGTGGAAGTGGAATTAATCAAGTAGGTACAAGCACTAAAAGACATTGGAAAACTGGTAAAGTAACATCAACTACTAGTGAGTATAGTGGATACTATCAGTGCTTGGTCAGTGGCTTATTGTTTAAACCCAAAATTGTTCTGTGGTGGGCGGATGAAGTAAATAGCTCTTATCCGGGTGAAGGTGGATTTGGAGTTACAGATGATTCAGAGTTACCCGTTATGAAATATTTTGACTCTTACTATGATAGAACATACACGACAAAAGGATTCAGAGGTCAAGGGTCAAGTTTCTATATAAGAACAGAAAGCCACGCAAATATTTCATTTTATAATAATTCCTTCATATTTTATACCGGCAGGCTAAACGCTTCATACAATTATATAGTTATTGGATAGGGAGGGGGATATTTTTGACAAGAATAATTTATGACATAACAGGGCAGATAATTAGTCAGATGCAAGGAAGTAACCTATATAAACCAGTAGGAGTTCCCTACATAGATGTAGATATACCTATAGGTAAATATGTAAAATGTATAGATGTATCGGTAACACCTAATGTTGCTGTATTTGAGGATTTACCTAAATCAGAACTGCAAACACTGAAAGAAGAAAACACAGAAATAAAATTAGCTCTAGCTGAATTAGCAGAGATGATGGCAGGAGGTTCATCAAATGGCTAAGATTTATTATGATTTAATAAAAAGCGGTTTAAGAACTATAAATGATGTACCTGAGAAATGGAGGTCAAAAGTACAGGTATTACTAGATTTAGATGTAAAAAGTGAATAAAAAACTAAGTTTAAATGGGACTACTCAGTGATGTGTAGTCCTTTTTATATTAAAAAACATCAAAGGAGAGGACTTATGAAAGATTTTGTTATTAAATATTGGGTACAAGTCTTATTCGGACTTGTAATGGGAGGGTTGGGAACTGCTTTAAAAGTTTTAGAAAAGCGTATGCGTAAACAAACTTGTGATTATAAAGCTCTTAAGGAAGGAACACAGGCACTTTTAAGAAGTGAGATTATAAGGTGCTATGACGTGTATATGGAACGTGGATATATATCTATTCACGGTTTAGAGAGTGTTTCATCTATGTATGAAGCATATCACACGCTAGGCGGTAATGGAACGGTAACCAAATTAATGGAAGAATTAAGAGAATTGCCAGTTAAGACTAGAAAGATAGAAAAATAAAGGAGATTGGTAAAGATGACTGTGAAAGCATCAAAAATTATCGAATGGGTCAAAAGCAAAATTGGTCTTGGTTATGTTTATAGTGCAATAGGGCAAGTATGCACAGTACAAACCCTTAAAGCAGCACAAGCAATGTACGGAAGCACAATGGGAGATGGCTACTTCCAGAAAGGCGGAGATTACACTAAGGGCAGATGTGCAAAGTGGCTGGGTAAAATTTGTTATGACTGCTCTGGTTTAATTAAGGCGGCAAGAAAAGCAATGTCTGGGATATGGCTAGATGTATCAGCTCAAGGGCTGTATGATCAGTGTACAGCGAGAAGAGGTACTATTGTAAATATGCCACTAATACCAGGTACTTTAGTTTTTATGTATGGGACAAAACAAGGCCGTATGGTACATGTGGGTATGTATATCGGAAATGGAGAGGTTATTGAATCTCGTGGTGTGGACTATGGAGTAGTAAAAACTAAGTTATCGCAACGTGCGTGGACACATTGGGGTCAAGCTCCATGGATAGAATTTGATTTACCTGCAGATGAGACAAAGGTTGTTATCGGCACGGAATCAGATAGCGGTGATAATTCCACTATAAAGAAGGATGATTCTAGTCAAGTTGATTTTAATAAAGCATTGGACAACCTTGTATCTAAGTTTGGAATAAGTAAGGAGTACTGGACAAAGAAAAAGGATATCGATCCATATTTCGATGATCTAATAATAAAAATTGGAGGTAAGCTATAATGAAAGAATTTATAATAAGTAACTTAACAACTATACTGCTTTGCTTGGCAGTATTTTTTTATGTGTTTTATCTTGTTTTAAACAAGCGGTGGAACAAACTCAGAAAGCTTGGCTATAAGTTTATTCTAAAAGCTGAAAAAGAAATTATAGGCTCAAAGAGAGGGCAGGAGAGGTTTAGTTTTGTTATTAAGGAATTATATTTGCTAATTCCTAAATGGTTACAAATATTTATAACGGAGGAAACCTTAAAAGAAAAGCTGCAGGATTGGTTTGTCGATGTAAAAGATTATTTGGATGATGGAAAATTAAACGACAGTATAACAGATAAAGTATCAAAATAATAACAATTAAAATCTCTCGGGGGATTCTCCCTGAGAGATATATTTTTTATCATTGACACGAACATATGTTCGATATAAAATTATATTAGGTGATTGTTATGATAAATTATTTTCTTAAAGCATCACTTGAGCGCAACAGAATCATTCGGATTATGTATTTAAAAGATAATGAAATAACAGAAAGAAATATAAAGGTACTTGATATAAGTGACAGTAATATTCGAGCATTTTGTTACTTAAGAAGCAAAATTAGGGTTTTCAAGCTTGAAAATATTCTGTCTGCATCATTTAAAGTCAGCAATTATGGTGAAATGGTTAAATAATAAAATACTTTTAAGAACAGTACATTATCTGTTCTTATTATTTTTTGGAGGATATTATGAACAGTTTTATAGGTTGGATTGGTGGTAAGAAATTATTAAGGAAGGAAATAGTAAGCAGATTTCCAGAAAAGTTTGATAGATATATAGAAGTATTTGGGGGAGCTGCATGGGTACTGTTATATAAGGACAAACATGCTGAAATGGAAATTTATAATGACTATAATAGTGACCTAGTTAACCTTTATCGGTGCATTAAGTATCACTGTAAGGAACTGCAGAGAGAATTATCATTTATGCTGAATTCTAGGGAGCTTTTCGAGGACTTTAAAGCACAGTATAATACAAAAGGTATGACTGACATACAACGAGCTGCAAGATTCTTTATGATAATTAAAACTTCTTATGGCTGTAATACTCGTACATATGGTTGTGTTAAAAGGGACATATCGGTAACAGTTCAATATCTATCAGCTATTCAGGAGAGGCTTTCAAAAGTAGTTATTGAAAATAAAGATTTCGAAAATTTGATAAAGGTTTACGATAATCCGTATACCTTGTTTTATCTTGACCCGCCATATTATGGTACAGAGAAATATTATCAAGCTCAGTTTTCACAAGATGATCATGAACGCCTTTATAAAATACTTACAGGGATAAAAGGGAAATTCATATTGTCATATAATAATTGTGATTATATATGGGAGCGTTATGAGAATTTTCATATTGAGGCGGTTGAAAGAAATAATAACCTTACATCTAGATATGCTGATAAGGATAAAAAGTATGGGGAGTTGATTGTTAGGAATTATTAAATAAAAGCCTCCTTTTAGAGGCTTTTATTTACCTTCTATAGAAGTTGCTGTAAATAGATAGTTAACTAATGCCTTCAAGGATAAAACCTTGAGGCTAAATTTTTCTCATTTTTCATTGTACAATAATATAATGAGAATAATGTTGATGTACATGCTTATATATGGTACTATTGTTTTGTACCAAATAAAAAAGATATTTTAAAAGGTGATAAAATGAGCGTGGATAATATTTTGCCAAAACTTATAAGGGCTGGGTTAGAACAGGATCTAAAGTCATTTGAGGTAATATCTATAACAGTTGCAAATAAATTAAAGAAAACGAACCCTCAAGTAGCAGAAGAGATAAATAGTGTACTTTTCAATAAGAATATTACCAACAATGCATATAGATCAATTGGATTAGATAATTTACCTACAGATAAAAAGAATAATATGAATTTGGTTAATATTGTAGAGGTTCAAGAAATTCAGGAACCAATTTTAGATAATGATGTAAAAAAACTATACAAACGATTTTTAGACGAACAGATAAAAGCAAATGAATTATTGAATATTGGTGTTAAACCATCTAACTCTATACTGTTATATGGTGAGCCAGGTGTAGGAAAAACTTATTCGGCTAAATGGTTTTCATATATGCTAAAAAAACCATTGATTGTGTTGGATTTGTCAATCGTTATATCAAGTTATATGGGTGAAACTGGTGCAAATATAAAAAAAGTATTAGATTATGCGAAAAATAATAATTCAATTCTGTTTCTTGACGAATTTGATGCAATAGCTAAAAGAAGAGATGATGAAAGGGAATTGGGAGAAATAAAAAGAATTGTAAATGTCTTATTAAAGGAACTTGAAGAGTGGCCTATAGGAAGTATTATAATTGCTGCTACGAATCATCCCAATTTGCTTGATAAGGCAATTTGGAGACGATTTGATTTGAAAATAGAATTGGAAATTCCAAAAGATGAATTAAAAAAGGAAATAATTATTAGGGAATTCAACAATGTAAGGAATATATCTCAAAGTATATTAGATTTATTTATAGAGAGTACTCCAATGATAAATGCTGCAGAAATTGTAAGACTTTGTGATGATATAAAAAGAGAAAGTGTATTGTCAAATGATGACATAAATGTAATAATAATAAATAAAGTGGTGAAATATTTCGAAAACTTTAATATTAATCAGAAAAAAAAGTTAGTAGAGGTACTTTATGATGGGGGTAAAAGATATAGGGTTTCTGAAATCAGCAAAATATTTTCAATTCCGCAAAGCACTATATATAGGTACTTAAAAAATAATCAATAAGGATGTGTGCTTATGACATTTATGCCGTTTTTATTAAAAGGTGAGAGATTAGCTACAAGTATAAGAAAAGGAAAAAATGGAGGAGAGAAAGCAAGTCCGTATTCATATGAACAAGTTAAAGAACGGTTGGTAAGAGATATAGATTATATTCAACAAGACTTAACCCAAAATAGTCATTTGTTTTCAGATTCAGAGATTATTCTTTGCGTTCGAATGGCGGAAGGTTTCTTAGCTAAAAGCTATAAACCAGATGTTTTTGAAAATAAAGATTCTATGGAGTTTGTTGGTGCGAGAATTTATGAGAGAAAACACACAGGTAAAGATGAAAATAAATCAAAACTATATTTTGTAAAGTGTGCTAAAGAAAACATTCAATGGTTCCTTAATGATTTAGAAACTGATAATTTTAATAAAACCGAAATTAAGCAGCTAAGAAGGATTGAAAAATTTGATTTCTTACGGCCAGAAGAAAAAATTCTAGGCTTTTCAAATGAATTAGACTTATGTGAGGTGGAAATAGTATTACATCCTATAAGACAAAACGCTGAAAATGCGATTAATAAAATTCAAAGATATTTAGAATCAGAGCCTATCATAAGAGAATATCCTGAAGGTCCAATTTTTATTTTTGGAAAAATTCAAAAAGTGAATATTGAAAAATTAGCAGGGTTTAATTTCCTAAGAACTATTCATCCAGTTAGAAATATTGAAATTACTGATATAACTAGAACAACTGAGTTAAAAATGCCTCGGTTATTGAGTAAAAATTCAAATTCAAATTTAAAAATAGGTGTTTTTGATGGTGGAGTTAATATAAAAAATCCATTTTTAAAAGATTTTGTTAGCGAGTATAATATTGCGTCTTTACCTAAAGAAGAAAAATTAGTTAAACATGGGAATGCTGTATGCGGTGCGGTATTATTTGGGGAATTGAACAAATATGGAAATAGCGATTTAATTCCTAGCCCAAAATTCACGGTAGATAGTTTTAGGGTATTACCTGAAAATGACCTATATACTATAATTGATAACATCGAAAGGACTGTTAATGAGCGAAAAGACATTGATGTTTTTAATATATCTTTTGGACCACGAGGTCCTATTTTAGATGATCAGATTAACAGATTTACATATGCTTTGGATAAATTGGCACAAAAAAACAAGATTTTTTGTATTGCCGTAGGTAATGATGGTGATGTAATGGAGCCATTTAATAGAATTCAAGCACCTTCTGATTCAGTAAATTGCATTGGGGTTGGATCATACAGCTATTATAAGGATAGTATTTATAGATCAAAGTACAGTTGTATTGGAATTGGTAGAGAAGGGGGAAAGATTAAGCCAGATGTTTTAGCGTTTGGGGGAGATGAAAAGAATTTGTTCCATGCTATTGACCTGACTGGTGAATGTAGGGCACTTACAGCTGGGACAAGCTTTGCTTCACCGGTTGTAGCTAACAAAATAGGAACATTATTAAGTGTATCAAATCAAATAAACCCGTTAATGGCTAGAACTCTAATAATACATACAGCAGAAAATAAACTTAACTCTCCAGCAGAGGAAGGGTATGGAATTGTTAAGGACAAGATAAGTGAAATTATTAATTGCGATAAAACCAAAGTTACAATTTTATATGAGGGTCAGATATCACCAGCTACATGCACTAAGCTTCCTATACCAGTTCCTAATTTAGATTTAGTTGAGGGGAAAATTAATTTTAGTTGGACGATAACGACTTTATGTGATGTAAATGCTTTAGATAGCGACTTATATACAAATTGTTGCTTAGAAGAAACTTTTTATCCTAACAGCAATATATATAGATTTTCAAAAAAAGGGGATAAGTTAAAATATAGAAAGAATGTATTAATTGACTCAGAAGAAATAAATGAATTAATATTTAAAGGCTATAAAAAAAGTACATTGCCTATAAGCGATAGTGCAAATTACAAAACAGAACTTGAGAGGAGACTTGATTTGAAATGGGATACTGTTAGTAGAAAATTTAAACCAAAAACAATATCAAGTATTTCAGACCCATTTCTTGTTTTACAAGCTATTAGTAGGGAGGATAACAAAAAAGAGAAGATTAAGTTCTGCGTTGCAGTTACTGTTGAAATTAACAAATACACAGGTAATATGTATAATGATATACGTAATAAGTACAGTGTGTTGACTCCTATTGAAATTTCTCAAGAATCTCAAGTTGATATTGAAATAAATAATATTTAGTTTATAATAAAATGCATTTGAATTATTGGATGGTTAATTTTTATATTTAAGCATTTAATACCCATAATCTGATTTCTATCAAATAAAAGAGCGACAGCCAAAGCTTCGCTCTTTTGTTCCTCCAAAAATCATTCTACGATAGTAATATTAAACCAAAATATGAAAATGTCAAAAATATTATTGTTTAGTGATGGGATTAGTAGTAAATATATACATACACAGGGTGATACAAATATGAAATGTTGTAATTATCTAGAAGAGGAAATTTCTGAAAAATACGTATACTGCAGTAAACTATTTGTGAAGAATGCTGATTAATGGTAAGTTGTATTGTAAAGGAGATATATCTAATTTTAGTAAACGAGAGACAAAACAACAAGCAAGCAGCTTCAATAATTTGATTTAAAAATAACTGAAAATAGTTAAAATGATTGCTTAATTTGCATAGTTGAAAAATAAATGTGCCTTTTTATGTGCCCTAAGAAAATGGTAACAAAAAACTGCTTAACTGTATTCCTACAGTCAAGCGGTTTTCACTGGTGCGCTCGAGAGGATTCGAACCTCCGGCCTGCGGTTTAGGAAACCGACGCTCTATCCTGCTGAGCTACGAACGCATTAACAAATTCAAATTATTATGAAATTTATATAAGTATTATAAACAACTATGACATTATACTAAATATTTTTGATGATTTCAAGTAGATTTATACAATTATGCATCCATTGCATGAAAACAAACACATATTTACCAGGATAAACTATATTTATTTGGAACAACTAGATTTCATTATTGCCTTTAGATGGTTATCTAAAAGGATATATATGACTGAAACTATATCTTGCGTCAGATTTCATCAGGTTTAAGCCTACAACATAAAAAGTTTCATCTCCATACTTTTTGGGGAAACAAGAATCCATTAGCACATGCTTAAGGCTACCTATGGCTGAAACCCTATCTTCCGTCCGATTTCATCAGGTTTCAGCCTAGTATAAAGCATTTTTTACATAAATAGTGTTCTCTCATGATTAATAACACAAGCGCATATTGGTAATTTTTTAATTCCGTTTTCTATAACAAAATTGCGTTAATAATTGTGAATATTATTAACCTCCTGTAAACAAACTAATTAAGTAGAAGCCTAAACTAGCAAAAGCAATAATACCTATTATCAAGGCTGTAACCTTCCAAGGGGATAGTGGTGATTTGCCATGTACTCTGCCAGTTTGTCCATTAATCATGTAGCCGTATGTTTTTCCTTTGTATTTGAAGGAAGAAAACCATAAAGGCAATAAAATATGCTTATATTTTTTGTTAAAGTAAGAGGTTTTAAACCTAATATTTTTAACTTCATCAGCAATTATTTGTGCTCTTATTCCATCTTCAATTTCATGTGCTAGTCTTTCTTTCGCAGTTTCCCATCCTGTCTTTAAATCAACAGAATAACGTTCTGCTTTAAAGCCCGATAAAAACTCTGGCTTATAAGGTGTTAATTCTTTAAAATTATAAGGCTGAATTCCTGCAATCATATCATCATCTATATGAACTGAAGCATCAACAATATAGTCTCTAAAGTCTTTTGTGTATTGACCAGACACAGGATACCATCTTGTTCTTCGTTCTTGATGGGGTACTTGTACAGATTTACCATCACGTGTTTCGGTTCTATAAACAGTAACGTAATAATATTTTCCTGCCATTGCAGTGTAAAAGGAACTCGTATCAGCATTAAAAGACCAGCAGGGTACGTACATGCCAGTTAGCTGCACATACTGATTATTAACGCCCTTTTTTAGCTTAGTAGGAGCTAGCCATTTGCCCTTCAGCCATTTTTTATATTGCGCAATGGCAGTTTCTTCTGTTATTTTAAAAGGAATTAAACTCTCAGGCATTATTCCGGTTGTAATAACTTCTTCTTGTATGTTGCTGTTACCACAGAATGGACATTTATCAGCGACAATATAAGCATCAAATACCGTTGAAGCACCACAGCTTTTGCACTTAACACTGTGACTTTTTTCGCCCCAAACCTGCGGCTCAAGTTCATTGTCATTGTCAAACCCATAAGCAGTAGGATCTTGCTTAGAATCATCAAAGTCAATTACATTTTTGCAATATTCACACTGCAGACTTTGCCCTTGAGGATCAAATACCATAACACCACCACAGGCTGGACATTTGAAAGAGGTTGAATCAGTTGCAGGTGCTTCATCAAAACCAGATTGTGATTTATTTGCTTTTGTGTCATTCATAAATTTTGTCTCCATATCAGAGTATTTATATTTATATTAATTAAATTTTGCTTAAAGCCAGTAACTACTGTTTTTGACCACATTCGAGGCAGAATTTACTATTAGCAGGAAGCTCATTTCCACAACTAGAGCATTTAGTTATAGCTGGAGCCACTTTTGTGCCACATTCCAAACAGAATTTTGCCTGCTCTGGTATAGATGCACCGCAACTAGAACACTTGATTTTCGCAGGTGCAGTTGATGTTGTAGGCTGAGGCTGCTTTTGCTGTTGTGTTGAAAAGGCCTCTGCAAAAATATTTCCTATTCCCATTCCTGCTCCCATACCAACGCCAACGCCTGCCATTCCGCCTGGATTCTGCGCAGCATCACGTATAGATTCAGCTGCCTGATAACGAGTATATTGATTGAGGCTATCACCTATGATTCCCATAGAGGTGCGCTTATCAAGAACCTTCTCAACTTCTTCTGGAAGGGATATATTTTCTATAACAATTGACTCCAAAGATAGTCCTAATTTCTTAAAGCTTTCATCCAACTTTTTCTTTGACATGGAAGCTATTTCATCATACTTTGAGGACAAATCAAGAGCCGGTATAGCTGCTTCAGCCAATAAGTCAGCAACACCAGAGACAATTTTGCTCTTAAGCTGGCCAGTAATTCCATCTACAGTAAATAAGCTGGAAGTTCCAAAAACCTCTCTGAGGAAAACTGTAGGGTCAGCAACTTTAAAGGAATATACGCCAAACATTCTAATTCTAATCATACCAAACTCTGCATCTCTCATCATTATAGGGTTCGTAGTTCCCCATTTGCAGTTTGTAAACTGTTTGGTATTAACAAAATAGATTTCTGACTTAAAAGGAGAGTTAAAACCGTATTTCCAAGATTTAAGCTTTGTTAATACTGGAAGGTTCTGTGTATCAAGAGTGTATCTGCCCGGTGTAAATACATCTGTAAGCTGACCCTCATCAACGAATACTGCCATTTGAGATTCTCGTACAGTTAACTGCGCTCCCATCTTGATTTCTTTGTTTTCAACTGGGAATTGGTATACCATCACATTTGAGCTGCTATCAGTCCATTCAATAACTTCAATAAACTGAGACTTTATAAAATTGAATAATCCCATATTTCCTCCTTGAGCTAGAATTTAGTAAAAAATATTTTTATAATTAACGAGCCTAAAAAATGTTCTCCACTTCTATAAGTGGCATATTGTGCTTATGCTTTAGGCGGTGCAGTAAGAATAGAGCCCGCCTCGATAAAACGCCTCTGATATTAATGAAATTTTTCTAGAACTTCTACAACCGTAAAAATTCATTTCTAATTCATTTCTATTGAATTTTTAATAAATGCCGTTATAATCACACTAAAGCAATTATTATAGACGTGTTTAATATACAATCCTATATACTATATACTTTATCATATAAATCCATAAATTTAAATAACAGTACGTACTTATTTTACTTTGGAATGATTTACAAGCAGATATTAAGCCATTGATATATTTTAATACGATAGATTTATGTACTAAAATTAGTTTATTTTCTATGCTTAGGTGGCGGTATTAATGGCTTAGTTTATTTAATTTTATTATAACCTTGGAAATGCGTGGCATTTATTCTTCGAGTGTTCTATAATTTATATAGTGAATATTTAAAATATTATGCAATATTATTTAATTTGTGTGCAAACTAAGTACAAGCAAAAATAAATTATAATGAATAACCAACGCAGAAATATTTAGCTTGATGAATTGCTGATATAACTATTTTGTTTTTGGGTAGTATTTCGGTGTATCGGAAGCACAAGCTAAATATTTAAACTATTGGTTTTGCCAGTTTCATTTGATTTAGAAAGCCTATAGTTTTCAAGCTTGGCAAAATAGAAAAAGGGTATTGGCAGATAGTAGTAATTGGTTTAGAAGGTTATTGAAATAATATAAAAATATATTGGAGGTATACTAAATGGCTACAAATAAGAATTTACCTAAGAGAGAAGAGATTGATTCAAAGTTCAAATGGAAGCTAGAAGATATTTATAGTGACATTTCATTATGGGAAAAGGACTTTAAAAAAGTTAAAGGTATTGCAATTCAAATAGAGGGCTTTAAGGGTAAGCTGGCTGAAAGTCCGCAAATGCTTTTGGACTGCTTAAAAATGTGTGATGAGTTATTATCACTTAATGACAAGGTTTTTGTATATGCTCGAATGAAACGTGATGAGGATAACGGAAACTCAACTTACCAAGCACTTACTGACAGGGCTTCCACCCTTGCTACAGAAGTTTTTGCGGCAATTTCATTTATTGTTCCAGAAATGCTCAATATTCCTGAGGACAAGCTGTTATCCTATGCAAATTCAGATAAGGAACTTTCAGTGTACCTATTTATGATACAGGAAAGCTTGAGACAAAAGGAGCACGTTCTTTCAGAGAAGGAAGAGCAGATTCTTGCGATGTCATCTGAGGTATCTAGTGCTGCTGGAGATGTTTTCACAATGTTCAATAATGCAGATATAAAATTCCCTTACATAAAGGATGAGGAAGGGGAAGAGGTTGAGGTTACAAAGGGACGATATATTGCGTTTCTTGAAAGCAAGGACAGACGCGTTAGAAAGGACGCTTTTGATGTGGTTTACAGCACCTACAGTAAGGTTAAAAATACTTTGGCAACTACCCTTACAGCAAATGTAAAGAAGAATAGATTTTATGCAATGGTTAGAAAGTACCCATCTGCAATTGAAGCCTCCCTTGATAATGATAATGTTTCTGTTAATGTGTATAATAATCTAATCGAAACAATAAATAATAATCTTAATTTGTTGGACAGATATTTGAAATTAAGAAAGAAGGCATTAAAATTAGATGAACTTCACATGTATGACCTATATGTGCCAATGGTTGAAGAATTTGATAAGAAAATACCATATGAGGAGGCTAAAGCAATTATTTTAGAGGCTCTAAAACCGTTAGGCGAAGAATATATTGGATATCTTCAAAAGGGCTTAAATTCAGGTTGGATTGATGTCTATGAAAATGAAGGCAAGACTAGCGGTGCTTATGCATGGGGTTCCTATAAAACGCATCCTTATGTTCTGCTAAACTATCAGAATAAAATTAACGATGTTTTTACGCTGGCACATGAAATGGGACATGCTCTCCATTCCTTTTATACTAATATGACACAGCCATATGTTTATTCGGAATATAAGATATTTGTTGCAGAGGTTGCGTCAACAGTAAATGAATCCTTGTTGATGAGATACCTGCTGCCAAGAGCTGAGAGCAAGCAAGAGAAAGCATATCTTTTGAATCATTACCTAGAAGAATTCAGAGGAACTGTTTTCAGACAGACAATGTTTGCTGAGTTCGAAAAGATAATTCACGAAAAGGTAGAGCAGGGAGAGGCTCTTAATGCTAAAGAACTCTGCGATATGTATTATCAATTAAATAAAAAGTATTTTGGAGAGACAGTAAATGTTGATGAGGATATTTCTATGGAATGGTCAAGAATACCTCACTTCTACAGCAGCTTCTATGTTTATAAATATGCTACAGGCTTCTCCGCGGCTACAGCTATTGCAGAAAAAATACTTACAGAGGGAAAGCCTGCTGTTGACAAGTATATAGAATTTTTGAAAAGCGGTGGTTCAAACTATCCAATCGAGTTGTTAAAAATAGCAGGAGTAGACTTGTCATCACCACAGCCTATTCAGGATGCATTGGCTGTATTTGAAAAAACTCTCGATGAACTGGAAGAAATTTTGGGATAAATTTTAATAATCAGCTTAGGTATAAAAAGTCTATTGGTGTGGTAGTATTCTATTAATAATGCTGCCACACCTGCAATTTTTTGCTGTAAAAGTTGACTTTAATTTAGGCTGAGCACTGTTAGTGATAAATATGTTTTATGAAATATGTTTTATAAAAAAATTATTGTGAGACATAAAATTTAATTATTTCTTTAGTATTTCTTTAAAGAAATATTATAATTAACTTAAATACAACAAATAATTTATATTAAAAATGGAGGATAAATATGAAGGATTCACGTATAGAAACACTTGCTGCAAATTTAATAAATTACTCCTGTGAATTAAAAGCCGGGGAGAAGATACTGATTGAGAATGTAGGTAACGAAATGCCTCTATCGAGGGCGTTAATTCGTGAGGCATATAAAGTTGGTGCTATACCATATTTGACAATTAAAAATCCAGAGCTTGATCGAGTTATTCTTGAACAATGTACAGAGGAACAAATGAAGGACATGGCTCGTTATGAACTAGCTCGTATGAAGGATATGGATGCATATATTGGCATACGTTCTGGTGACAATGTTAGTGAAAAGGCTTCTGTACCAGCTGATAAAATGAAGCTGTATATGTCTCTCTTTTCAAAGCCTGTTCATTCAGAGGAACGTGTAAATAATACAAAATGGTGTGTTATGAGATATCCAACTCATTCAATGGCACAATTGGCAAATATGCCGACAGAATACTTTGAAGATTTCTATTTTGATGTTTGTAATCTAGACTACAAGAAAATGTCAGTTGCTATGGATCCTCTTGTAAAATTAATGGAAGCAACAGATAAGGTTAGAATCACAGGAAAAGGCACAGATTTGAGTTTCTCAATAAAAGGCCTACCAGCAATAAAGTGTGACGGTAAAATGAATATTCCTGATGGAGAGGTATTTACAGCTCCTGTTAAGGAATCAGTAAACGGTGTTATAACATATAACTGTCCTGCTGTTTATCAAGGTGTTACATTTGAAAACATCTGCCTTGAATTTAAAGACGGCAAAATAATCAAGGCAACATCAAATGATACTAAGCGCATTAATGAAATATTTGATACAGATGAGGGTGCTAGATATGTTGGAGAATTTGCAATTGGAGTAAATCCATATATTGAAAATCCAATGAAGGACACATTATTTGACGAGAAAATCAAAGGCAGTTTGCATTTCACACCAGGCAGCTGTTACGACGAATGCCCTAATGGAAATAAGTCCTCTATTCACTGGGATTTGGTATTTATTCAAAGACCTGAATATGGTGGCGGAGAGATATGGTTTGATGATATACTTGTTAGAAAAGACGGCTTATTTGTTTTAGAAGAACTAAAAGGCTTAAATCCTGATAATTTAAAGTAATAAAAATTATATTTGTTTATAGGGGTCCTAAACTGTGGATATTAAAAAGTTGCTTTCAAAAAATTTATGTGTAAAAGTCTTGTTTTTTATAATACCTCTTATTTCTTTGTTTATTATTGAATTTGCAACTAGAGGTGATTTAGCTAGTATTTTTGAATGGATAATAAAGGCACCAATGCAGTTTACTCTTTCATTAGCTTTGCAATATGCTATTTATATAGTTATATTTGCAATTTTTAAGCATGCAGGGGCTACAGCTCTTTTTTATTCAGTTTTGAGTGTACTTATAGCAGCTAGTGTGGGAAGTAAAAGAGAGATACTCGGAGTGCCTTTAATGCCATGGGATATAATGAGCAGCTTAAATGTGGCAGGACTTATGGGAAGCATAAATTTAGCGCAGTTTAATTTTTTGTATAATTGGATTTTTGTATTATCTTTAATAATTTTTATTGCTATTCTTCTTGTAATTTTTATTTATCAAAAGTCAGTATTTAATTTTAGCAAGAAGTCAAGAATAATTGCCTCTATACTAAGCGGAGCAGTAATTGTAGTGGTTTTTGTAACTCTACCTAAGGCTGGTATAGAGGAATCCCCTATAACTATATGCGAAGAAAATGGATATATTCGAGGGTTTATAGTCAATGCACAGCTATGGGCAGAAATGGATGAGGAAAGCACAGAGTTGGCATATAACGATAATTATAAGTATGACTTTACATCTGGAGAGGCGACATCTGATATAAAGCCAAATGTTATTTTTATAATGAGCGAAGCCTTTTGGGATGCAACTTTATTGCCTAATGTGGTTTTTTCTGAAGACCCAATACCAAATTTTCATAAACTACAAAAATCGGCTATCAGCGGTGAGATGGTCTCACCTACATATGGAGGACTAACCTGCAATGTTGAGTTTGAGATACTCACTGGCTTATCCCTAAAGTATTTGCCTTATCAAACAACAGCATATACTACAAGTATAAAAAGAGATATTCCGGCAATGCCATCATACTTTAAAGAACTTGGATATCAAACAATTGGAGTTCATCCATATGAAAAGTCTTTTTTTATGCGTAACACAGTATATCCAATGCTTGGCATAGACAAATTTGTTACACAGTCAGAAATGCCAGATGCCCAAATAAAGGGAGGGTATATTTCTGATGATACCTTTGCGGACTACATTATCTCAGAATATGAGAAGGCTGAAAAACCAGTTTTTATGTATAATATTTCTATGCAAAATCACTGGCCATATACTAATGAAAATTATTACGAAGATAACAAGTTTCAAGTTCAATCTAGTAAAAATCTAGACAATGAAAGTATAACAGCTTTACAGAACTATGCACAGGGGATAAGTGATGCAGACAAGAGCCTAAAGAAAGTAATTGATTATTTTACAAATGTAAAAGAGCCAACTGTAGTAATATTTTTAGGCGATCATTTGCCTGCATTGACAGATCAGCTTGGAGTATATAAGAAACTTGGTTTTATTGATAAATCTGTTAATGACGATGACCTTTTTAAGGGAACTGAAGGCCAAAATATTGAAAATAGAAATATGCTGATAGATAATCAGAAGATATTAAAAACGCCTTATCTAATCTGGTTTAATTACAAAACAGATATTGAAAAAGGGAAAACACTAAGCCCAAATTATATGGGTGCATATGTTTTGTCTAAAATAGGCATGAAGATACCACCATTTTACAATTTTTTGCTGGATTACTCCCAAAAGGTACCTGTAAATAGACATTTCCTTTCAGTCCTTAGTAATGGTACTGCCTATAAGAAAACACCTTCTAAATACAATGATTATGAATATACCTATGAGAAGGTTCAAAAAGACATATTATACGGAGAGCAAGAATATAGGGATTTGTTTTTTGCAAAATAAATACCTACATTTCAAATAATTCCATCAATTCTTGCTGGCTCAATTTATTAATTAATGTTTCGCCAGACTGTATAACTGCATTAACTAGCTGTTTTTTTCTATCCTTTAAATTTAATATCTTCTCCTCTATTGTACCATGTGTAACTAATTTCATTACATGTACGGTTTTGGTTTGTCCTATTCTATAGGCTCTGTCCGTTGCTTGGTCTTCTACTGCGGGATTCCACCATGGGTCATAATGAATGACAGTATCTGCTCCAGTTAGGTTCAAACCTGTTCCGCCAGATTTGAGAGAAAGCAAAAATATCTTACCTTCACCATTGTTAAAGCCTCTCACTAACCGAATTCTTTCCTCAGCTGGAGTTGAGCCATCTAAATAAAGATAATCTATTTGGGACTCAATGAGCCATTCCTTAATAATTGCCAGCATGGAAGTAAACTGGGAAAACAGAAGTATTCTATGACCAGCCATGAGAGCATCTTCTACAACCTCTTTTAGAAGCAAAAGCTTACCGCTGTCGCCTTCATATCCATCTATAAAAAGGGCAGGATGGCAGCACAGCTGTCTAAGTCTTGTAAGTACTGAAAGAATTTTCATTTGGCTTCTTTCAAAGCCTTTTTCCTTTATCTCATTAAATAAATCTCCTTTAGCACGTTCTAAATAAGCTATATAGAGTTTTTTCTGTTCATCTGTAAGCTCCGCCTCTATTACATGTTCTATTTTTTCAGGCAATTCCTTTAGAACATCCTGCTTGAGTCTCCTTAGAATAAAGGGTTTAAGTTGTTTGCTCAAGCTTGATAATGCAGAGGTGTCACCTTTTAAAATAGGCCCTTCGTACTTCTCAACAAATTTAGAATGAGAATGCATATAACCAGGAAGAATAAAATCAAATACAGACCATAGTTCTGTAAGGTTATTTTCCATTGGGGTTCCGGTTAAAGCTAGCTTATGATTTGATATAAGCTGCTTTACTGCCTTCGCTGCTTGGGAGGCTGGATTTTTTATATGCTGAGCCTCATCAAGAATACAGTATCTAAAGGTAAAATTCTTATAACTATCAATATCCCTTCTAATTAGAGCATATGATGTAACAAGTATATCTGAACTAAGTGCTGATTTAATCAGACTTTCTCGTTCAGCTTTACTGCCTACAACAGCTGTAATGGTCAATTCTGGTGCAAATTTATAAACCTCAGAGCACCAATTATAAATCAAAGAAGTAGGGACAACAACAATAGATGTACAGCTGCCGGAAGTCTGCTTCTCATACTGGAGCAAAGTAATTACTTGAAGGGTTTTACCTAAGCCCATATCATCAGCTAAAATTCCCCCAAGCCCATATACGGATAGGGTTTTGAGCCATTTAAAGCCTAGCTTTTGATAGTCTCTTAATGTTCCTTTAATTGCGGATGGTATCTTATATTCTGTTTCTGTCGGTTCTTGTATATCATGAAGCAAAGTTTTCAATGCATTATTGCGTTCAAAAAACTTCATACCGCTTTCTTTAAGCATACTATCTATATAAAGCGCACGATATTTAGGCAGTTGAATGATGTCATTCTGAATATCTGAGTAATTTAAATCAAGATTATCAATTATTTCAGCCATATTCATCAATTCGTTAGAATCTAACGGCAAAAATGCGCCATCCTTTAGTCTATAGTACTTCTTTTTTTGTTTGATGCTATCAAATATAGCTGCTAACTCGTCCTTTTGTACGCTATCAATATTAAAGCTAAACTCAAGAAAATCATTTAAGCTATTAAGCTTTAAACTACCTGAAAATGAAATGGTTTTTCTAAAGCTCATAGCTTTGAAGCTTTCTGAATAAAATACCTGTGAATTTTGCTGTAATTTAGGTATTACATAGTTTACGAAGTCAAATATTTTTTCTTCCTCATCTAGATAAATTCTATTTCCACTCACTTTGAAGTCTGTCTCAGCAAGTATATCAAGAATAATGCTTTCTTCTTCAATATTTCTAATGAGTATTTTGTCAGAAGATGATTGCCCAACAGCAGAGAAGGGATTAATATTCCTTTCTCCATACTTAAATTTTACGTCGGCAGTGATAATATCTTCATACCTATCAAGGTATATTTCGGGCTCAAATTCGTGGCGCTCAACTATTGCTTGCAGTTCCTCATCAATAGAAACTTGACCAATTTTTTCGACAAAAGGCAAGAGTTCAGCAAAAAATCGTTCTTTATCTTGATTCATAAGGGTCAGCTTGTTAAATTTTTGTATAGAAATATACTTAAAAAAGGGTTTAAAATACTCTTGCTGGGTATTTGAAACTTTACAAATAATATCTTTATACAAAAAATACTCATAGTCAGAAGTAACGGAATGTAAAGGATGTTCTGTGTTTATACTAAGTTCAACGGCAGCTCCATTTTTAGTCAGCATAAAATCTATAGGTATATCCTGTTCGACGATATGAACATTCGCCAGTTTCTGCTCATTAATTATGACATTAAATGAAGTGTCTTTTAGTAATTGTAGTACGTGTTTCAGTGCTGCTTCTGACAAGTATATATCTTTATCTTTTAAAATGGACTGATTTTTGATATTTCCAGTCATATAATTAACTAAATTTTCGTTTTGCCAAATTTCTTGAATATAAGAAATTATAGACTTATCGGTTTCTTTAAAATCATGTATTGCAGGATCAAAAGAAAAACCTTTGCCGTAGACTAGTTCTTTATTGTGATTAATACATTCTAGTAGCTCACTTATATTTCTTACGACGTAAAGACGGTCAAAGCCAATTCGCATTGTTAATGTTGCAGAGGGGCCTCGTTTAGTTAAATGAGACTTAGGCTTAAACAACTCCAAGGTAAATTCAAGGTTTACTTTGGACTTAGCTGAGCTGGCTCTTGTTTGAAAAAAATCAAAAATTTCTTTAATAGCTTTTTTCTGATTTGCAGAATTAAAAAAACCTTGCTCATCCTTTTCATTTATAAGAAATAATACCGATATAATATGCTTACAGCAACTATTTGAATCGGAAAAATCACGACAGGTACAAGAGTAATCTTTTAGAAAACCATTTTTATCAAATTGTATCTGTACATTATAAGGGCGAGTTCCTAAAACTGAAGCGTCAAATAAAAACATATCTTCATTGAAGGATACAGAACGTACTCTTTTATTTTTATAATAATCATAGCCCTTATTCATTCTCATAGGCGTTGACAAATAATATATACTATCTTTAGAAATATGAAACATTTGGTACTCCTAATTGTTATATTAAAATGCAATAATAGTACAATTTAGACTATCCTTTTATTATAAACAATTTCCAAAGTAAAGTATATTTTTATTTATAAAAAATTTCTTGACTCGATATAACGAGACAAGAAATTGCCTCAAACTTCTATAAGTGGTGGGTATCAATTTGGCTTCAGGAGAGATACCCCATCTACCTCATTGATAAGCCCACTGATGTAATGATTTTTTCATTCTATAAATTTCATTATGAATCAAAGCGTTATAATGCAATTAAATAATAAAACCAGTAAATAAATGATGTTAGCTATATTTTGAAACAGCGTATATATCCTATATGAATAATATTATGCCAATTTTGCAATGGATGATTGTGATTTAGCCTTTACCGGAAGAGCAATTAAAAACTCTGTTATATCTTCAGTACTATTTATCATAATACTACCCCCTGATTGCTCTATTGCCGAATGAACGATACTTAGCCCAAAGCCTCTCTTTTTGCTTATATTATCTTTTGTTGAATAACCTGCATTAAATATTTTCTTTTTATCAGCATCAGTAATCATAGGCCCATTATTTGAAATTGATATGTAGTAAGTATTTTTATCTACATAAGTTTGGACATTGATAAATTTTTTCTCTTTTTCAATCAAAGAAATTGACTCAAAAGCATTTTCTATAATATTTGAAAAGATTGTGACAGCTACATCTTCAGCGATATCTGCAACCGATAATGGTGTAGCAAAGTCAACAATAATATCTACTCCCTTTTGAATTGCATTATTATACTTTACATTGATTATAGCATCAACATAATCATTTCCAGAACCTATTGTTATATTTCGGGTTTCATTATTATTTGCATAATTATTGATATATGATTTGATTTTTTCATTCAAGTCTGGTTTGTTTAGAGTACATAAGCCATATATAGTATTTAAATGATTTTTGTACTCATGTCGTTCTTTTGCCACCATTTCGTTAAATGCAATTAACTGCTTTACATTTTCCTTTTCTAACTTACTGGCAAATTCAAGCATTTCAAGATTTGAAAATTCTCGGAACATTATAATAACTGAAAATATAAGGATTGCATAGACGATAAATGAAAATATGTTGAAAAATTGTAGTTTTTCAGGGTCGCCAGATATATAAATATTTAACCCTATTAATATAATTAGCGCGGAAGAAATAAGTGTTAATATTGGTGCAAACTTTGAACGATGATAATCCTTGTCAATAAGTAAATCAATACTTTTATTACTTTTGTATAAAATAAATACTAAAAGAGATTCAATGAATTTAGCAAAAATACTACATATGAAAATCAATTTCTTATCTAAAACCAAAGCATCCATTGGAAATTTCAATATAATTACACAGAATATAACAATAAATAATTCAACAAAGGATAAACCAATAACAGCTAGAAAATGTTTCAATAAGCTTTTAAAAAATGAACCATTAAATATATAATTTAAAATTACTATCGTGAGAATAACTACAGGAAATGTCTGTAATCCTACTGGTAATATCAAGCTCAAACTATATGAATATATGGTGGCGACTACTATAAATATAATTACCTTATTTAAATGCTTGAATAGAAAATCTCTACGATCTGAAAAGGACATAAAAGCTACTATTAACAAAAGGTTTTCTAGCGCAGTAAAAAAAAAGTTACTAACCTCGTACACTTTAACACTCCTCATAATTCAAAATAACATAAAAAAACCATAAATACTATATACTTACTGTACATGTATTTATGATTTTTTTCAAGTATTATATAGATTTTTTGAAAAATTTATTCCTTTGGCTCAAAGAAGTATAATGTTTTAGTAGCACCTAAGGCTAGTTTATTAATTAGTAAAGAACCCTTTCCGATTGATTTTAACAATTGTTTTTTCAATAGAAGCCCTCCTTTACAAGTAATTAACATAATAATATCAAATTCTACAAATTAAGTCAATTCTTTCTATCAAAAAAAAGCGAATATAACAATTATAGAAAAAATTATAAGAAATTATAATATTTTATGAAGGAATTATTCTAAATATAATAATACAAGGTGAATTAATTAATGAATATGAGATCAAAAAAAATACATATACCATTAAGGCACATGTATTTTTTGATTCTAATAGTCAAAATATATTAAATTGACTTTTGTTCATAGAAAAATAAGGTTTTTGCTGCACCAGCAACAAGTCCTGACATTAGTATAGAACTAATACCAATTAGTTTTAATAAACTTCTTTTCACTTTGAAATCCACCTTTCTAAACTTATTAGCAAACCTAATAATGACTTATATAACACAATTTGTCAATACCTTTTTTGAAAATTAATAAATACCATATATTTACAAATGGTGATAAGTTGCTATTTTAAGTAAGTTAAGGCGATAAATATTAGAAAAAAATTTTGAAAAAATTTTTTTACAGAATAAAAATGACTTAATATATCATGTAAATTCATAAGAGTCAATCGCTCATTTAAGCAATATCCATTCTATAAATTCTGATTATTGATTAGTCCATCTTTTGACATAGAACCTAAAAAACCAAAGTACATGTATCATTATGCACATGTAAGCCACCTTTCATATTTATTTACAAGCATAATAATGACTTATATAGCACAATTTGTCAATATGTTTTTCAAAAATTCTTCTATTAATTCCATATAATTACAAATAATGCTGATGTGCAGAATTAAAGGCGATAGATATTAGAAAAATAATATGAAAATTTTTTTACAGAGTAAAAGGAATTTAAAAGTTTTACGCATACTATATATGTTTGAGAGATAATTACCTGTTTAATGTTATTAGTCATAATTTAACTTCAGTTAGTGCTCTTACACTAACTATTGACATATAACCTAAAAATCAAAACTACATGCACAAATAGGCACATGTAGTTTTAATCAAAATAAAATTAATATGATTTTGGTTCAAAAAATCCAATTGTTTTAGTAGCACCAGCAGCTACTCCTGCCATAAGTATAGAACATAAACCAATTAGTTTTAATAAATTCTTTTTTATCTAAATCGCACCTTTCTTATTATGTATTTAATACATATAATGCATTAAATAGAATATAATGTCAATAGTATTTATAAAATTTTTACAAATTATAATATATACTATAATTTAACGATATTTTTAACGAAAATAGCTATCACTAATAGATACATATAAATTAAGAAAAACATTTTTTACCTGTCATACATTCACAGCTGAATCATTATTGATTCTATTGTTAAATTGATTTTTTACCAATTGATATAATGCAAGTATATAAACTTGAAGTATGCTTACTAATAAAATCTGGCTATCAAATAAAAAATAATCTAGAATTAGTGCTAAAATTGTCAATAAAACAGTTAGTGCTTTACTTGTGGTTTTCTTTTCTTCGACTTTTTTTGTACGAACGGGTGCAATAATTAATCCAACTATAGGCAGTAAAATTATTAATATTATATTTAGGGTATCTGGTATTATATTTAATTTACCAACAAATATACTTATTGCAATAGTTGCAAGTGATATAAATATACAAAGAAACTCATTTTTTGCATGATAGCCTGCTAAGAAGGGCCGTAACATTAAAATACCAATAAAAGCGATAAAACATTCTTTAGTTAATGAAAAGCAGAAAAAAATTAAGAATATTAAAATAAATTTATACAAATCTGAAAGGATACATACCAAACCATGGCGAATCCGTTTCTCTTCTTGCTCCGAATAGTCTTGATTTTTTACTACTGTATCTGCTAACTTATTTGCAAGCTTTCTGTAAAATGTAATTTCCAAAACAAAGTCCCCCTATATTATTTCTATCTACACCATTTTATCATAATAAACCAAAAATACCTATATATAACGAAAATAATTGTCTAAATACATAAATTACAGAGACATCTATTTAAGATATATTTATGGTGGAAATAATAAATAGAACCATAAAAAAGTCTGAAAACCCCATGAGAATTAATATTCTCAGTGGCTTTCAGACTTGATTATTAAAAATTAGCTTTTACTTTGCAACAATGTTAACTAGACGGCCTTTAACAACAATAACTTTTTTAATTTCCTTGCCTTCTAAAAATTGCTTTATTTTATCATCTGCTAAAGCTGCAGCTTCTGCTTCGCTATTATCAGCATTGGCAGATATATCGATTTTTCCTCTTACAGTTCCGTTTATTTGAACTGCAATTTCAATAGTGTCTTTAGTCAATGCCTTATCATCGTATTGTGGCCAAGGCTGGTTGAATATTGAATACTCATAGCCCAGTAGTTCCCATTGCTCTTCTGCAAAATGAGGAGCAAAAGGAGAAACTAATTTAACAAGGTCAGAGATAGTATCCTCAAAGAGTTTGATGTTTTTAACCTTAACCTCTGCATCATATTTGTACAGTGCATTAACAAGTTCCATACAGCGAGAAATAGAAGTATTAAACTGGAATCTCTCTGTATCCTGTGTTGCATTTTTTATTGCAAAATGACGAGCATAGTTTAATTCCTTGTCGTCCTTATCCATATCAGTTCTAGATGTTTTTTGCTTTTGCTCTGCAAGACTTTCTACCAATCTCTCTATTCTGCCAACAAATCTTGATATTGCCTTGAGACCATCGTCACTCCATGGACCACCATCAACATAATTAAATCCAAATCCAAGATACATTCTGAATATATCTGAACCATATTTACGTACATATTCATCTGGTGAAATTGTGTTGCCCTTTGACTTACTCATTTTGTTTCCATCTGAACCAAGGATTGTACCCTGATGAACTAAAGATAAGAATGGTTCGTCAAAATTAACATAACCGAGATCACGCAGTGCTTTTGTTATAAAACGAGCATAAAGCAAATGCATCGCTGCGTGCTCAGCACCACCGACATATTTATCTACAGGTAAAATCTTATTAATCCATTCTGTATCAAAAGGTTTGTCACTGTTCTTATTGTCTGGGTATCTTAAGTAATACCAAGATGAGCATACGAAGGTATCTAGTGTATCAGCATCTCTTTTTGCAGGGCCGCCGCACTTTGGACAAACTGTATTTATAAATTCGTCACACTTCTTTAGTGGTGATTCTCCATCTGGCTTAAACTCAACATTATATGGAAGCATAACTGGTAAATCCTTTTCAGGAACAGCAACTTCACCACAGTGTTCACAATAAATTACTGGTATTGGAGCACCCCAGTATCTTTGCCTGGATACCAGCCAATCTCTAAGGCGGTAATTAATTTTTAAGCTACCCTTTTTGTCTGCTTCCAGCTTTTTAACAATACCGATTCTAGCATCATCAGATGATACACCGTCAAATTCTGCACTATTTACAAGTAAACCATATTCACAGAAGGGTAAATCATCATTAGTTCCATCAGCACTCTTGATTACTCTCTTTATTGGGAGACTATATTTTGTGGCAAAGTCAAAGTCTCTTTCATCGTGAGCAGGAACAGCCATTACACAACCTGTACCGTAGCTTGCCAATACATAATCAGCAATCCATATTGGCACTTTTTCACCTGTTATTGGGTGAACAGCATAAGCCCCTGTAAAGGCTCCAGTTTTTTCTTTAGTTGTTGAGAGTCTTTCAATATCAGTTTGTTTCTTGGTATCTTCGATATATTTTTCAATTGCTGCTCTGTTTTCAGCAGTAGTAATTTTATCTACAAGTGGATTTTCTGGAGCCAGAACCACATATGTTACACCATAAAGGGTATCGGCTCTTGTTGTAAACACCTTGAAGCTTAACTCTTGGTCAGCTACTTGGAATTCAATTTCTGCACCTTCTGAGCGTCCAATCCAGTTTGTTTGAATCTTTTTAGTTTTTTCAGGCCAATCAAGAATATCCAGCTTGTCAATAAGTTCCTGAGCATAAGCTGTAATCTTGAAGAACCATTGTGTAAGGTCACGTTTAGTTACTTCACTTTCACATCTTTCACAGGTACCATTGATAACCTGCTCGTTTGCAAGAACTGTATTACATTTTGGACACCAGTTTACAGGCGCATTTTTTCTGTAAGCCAGTCCAGCTTTATATAATTGCAGGAACAGCCATTGTGTCCATTTATAGTAGTCTGGCATACAAGTTTTTATCTCATAATCCCAATCAAAGGTTGCGCCTAATTCTTTTAGCTGCTGTTCCATTGTCTCAATGTTTTTAAGCGTTGAATCTTCAGGATGAATACCTGTTTTAATTGCATAGTTTTCAGCTGGCAATCCAAAAGCATCAAAACCCATTGGATGGAAGACTTCATAACCTTGCATTCTCTTCATTCTTGCCCATGAATCAGTTAAACTGTAATTATACCAGTGACCAACGTGCAGGTTTGCTCCTGATGGGTATGAGAACATTTCAAGGCAGTATAGCTTTTTGTCAATATTATCAGGATTAAATTTGTAAATCTCAGTATCTGCCCACTTTTTTTGCCACTTTCTATCTATATCTGCTGAGTATGGCATTTAATCAACTCCTTTTAAAATAATTATATCCAGTTTTTATATAAAAACATAAAACCCGCCTCTAAAAAAAGAGACGGGATAATCCGCGGTACCACTCTTGTTAGCTTTAATAGCTCACTCTAGTCCTTTAACGCAGGAAGATCGGCTGATTTTGTCAGCAGCTCCACGGCGAGTTCAAAGGCTGTTGTCTACTGCAATTTCACCAAATTTGCAGTTCTCTGTCAGGGAAAAATAACATGCTCAATATAGGGCATTTCCACAAGACTCAATTTCCTTTTACTAATCCGTCTCATAGCTTAATATTTTATTTTATAAGCTGAACAATAAATTTCACAAAGAATTTAACTCTAAAAGTTGATTTATTAACTAAATCTATACTAGATTATCATATATATAATATTTTTTCAATGCTTTAAACACCTGTTTATTTGCATTTTAAATATATGTCGAGTTGGTTTGTGTCTTTGAAATTCTTATTGATAATTTCTTGTTTATACAAAAATAAGTACTTATTAAAATTTGCTGTAGCTCTACAATAAGAAAACTTATCTGTTTTTACTTTAACCACACTTAAATATTAAACTCTATAAAGTTCACGATTGTATCATGGAACAAATCAAAAAGAGTGCTGGCAAATGGTAAAACGCATAGATTATCGGCAGTTAGGCTAAAAAGTAAGACCACGAATGATTGGCGGATACTTTGGGAGCGGAATTGGTTTTATTGACGAAATGAAAGGAGTTTGTATGTCAAATGCACCAATGGACGAGTGAATGACATTCAATAACGAGTGGTTTGACGATTTTATCTAGCAACACCCGCCACACCTTTAAAAATGTGCGCGTTCGTGGAGGATTATTTTTGATACAAGCTATTAATATTTGAGCAGGAATAAAAACATAGCTTGTTGACTTTGTCTAAATGGGATGAAACCCAGTATTTTAAACATTTATGCGGAATTAGAAGTTATATATTTTCAGTTAACATAAAAATAACTAATATATGAACTTCTGTCCTATTATTTACATAAAATAAATTACGACATAATTATGGGGAGAAAAGGATGATGGGAATGATAAGTACTTTTTAAAGGAGGTGCCGAAACCATGTCATACTAATTTGCTTCTAAAGTGTGGAATTGCATTTTAATTTCTGCATTTATCACTATGGAGTGAAGCTTATTTTAAAGAGCAGTTGCAGTTTATTATCTATTTAACTGACTAAAGTCAATTATGGTTAAAGCTTTCGCTACGGTATTTATAGTGTCTTTTTAGGCGTTAGGCGAATTAAGCTTTGAACTATTTTAAGTGAAGCTTGAGTTTGCTTTATAACTAGTTCGAAAAACAACTTTGTACGAACATGATGCTTTTCAAGTGATAAGAAACAACAAGCTGGTTTTGTCCGTGTTGGTGAGAGCAGCTTTAAACCCAAACACTATCAACAGATATTTTAGGATATATAAGTAAAAGTAGTTGACTTTTTAAAGCAATATTTTATGACATGGGAAGAGAATGGATAAATTCATAGTTATAATGGCAGGTGGATCTGGCACTAGATTGTGGCCCCTATCCAGAGAAGTTAAGCCAAAGCAGTTTATTAATATTGATAATGGGAATTGCATGCTGGTACGAACTATTGAGCGTGTACTCGAAATTGTACCTGCAGAAAGATGCTTTATTGTAACCAATAAGATACTTGCAAACATTACGCAAAATACTATTAAGGGTTTAGTACCTTTATCAAATATACTAATAGAGCCTGAAAAGAAGAATACTGCCGCATGTATCTCTTATGCTACTTTACTTTTAAAGGAAAGATATGGTGAGGGCATATTATGCTTTGTACCAGCAGATGGTTACGTTAAAGACAATAAAGCATATAAAGATGCAATAGAACGTGCATTTGACGCTGCTGAAAAGACAGATGATTTAGTTATAATAGGCATCACGCCCACTTATCCAGCAACAGGTTATGGTTATATTCAAACAGATAATAGCGAAGATTCTAAAAAAATAATGAGGGTAATGAAATTTATTGAAAAGCCTGATTTAGAAACTGCAAAAAAACTTATCTCAACAGGTGAATATTTATGGAACGGTGGTATTTTAGTGGGAAGCATGGATGCAATAATAAAAAACATAATGGAATTTCTACCCGACCACTATAACAGGTTAACTGAAGCTATTACTCATGTAAATGAGGGGAACGGTAACACATATATTGAAAATGCATATAATGAAATAAAAAATATATCTTTTGATAATGGAGTTCTTGAAAATAGCAAAGACGTTTATGTTGTAAAGGGTTCTTTCGACTGGGATGATATAGGTTCAATTGAAGCTTTATCAAAAACGATGGAGTTTGACGATGCTGGAAATGCTATAAGAGGTAAACATTTAGGGGTAGAAACATGTAATTCAGTAGTAGTTGGCGAAGATAAGCTTATTGCAACGATGGGAATAGATAGTCTGATAATCATTAGCACTCCAGATGTAGTACTTGTCTGCCCCAAAAATAAAGCACAGGATATAAAGACAATTGTTGACATTCTAAAATGTAATGGATATAAAAACCTTTTATAACTAGGCAAGAAATAGTCTATCGGTGTGGGAGACTTATTAATGGTTTGTTGGCAGGGGACATCAACTAACTGATGCAATTTTCTAAAATGACCATTAAAAACCAAAAATTAAAAGTCTTTCACACCTAAAATTTTAAGCTTATAGAGAAAGATGTAATTATGAAAGGAGTAGCCCAAATGCTCGATAATGATAAACTCATTGAACTGTATAAAGTAATGCAGACCATTCGATTGGTTGAGCATAGAATAGAAGATGAATACAAGTATGATGAAATAAAGACACCAATTCATTTGTCTATCGGTCAAGAAGCAATATCAGCAGGGGTTTGTATTAATCTTGAAAAGGATGATAGTGTAATTGGGACTCACCGAAGCCATGCCCAGTATATTGCAAAGGGTGGGGATATAAACAAAATGATAGCGGAACTATATCTGCGTAAAACAGGATGTTCTATGGGTCGAGGAGGCTCAATGCATTTAATTGATCCTGAGGCTGGAGTGCTTGGTTCTACTGCTATCGTAGGTGGAAGTATTCCCATTGGTACAGGTGTTGCTCTTGCAGCAAAGCTACAGAATAAAAACAACGTAACAGCAATATTTTTCGGGGATGGAGCAGTAGATGAAGGTACTTTTCATGAAAGCCTTAATTTTGCAGCAATAAAAAAATTACCAGCAATATATATATGCGAAAACAATTCATATGCAATAAATTCACATGAAATGGTAAGACATTCTACAAGCATATACAGATGGGCTGAAGGATATGGGATTCCTGCCTATCAGATAGATGGAAATGATGTTTTAAAAGTTTATGATATAGCAAAAAAAGCTATTTCAAGAGCCAGAAGGGGAGAGGGACCATCATTTATTGAATGTATTACATATAGGTGGAAAGGACATATCGGAACGGTAAATGATATTGGTGAAGGTCAGAGAACTCAAGCAGAATATGACTATTGGATTTCAAAATGTCCAATTAAGTGGTTCAGAGATTACCTAAAGGGTATTGGTGTTCTTGATGACAATATGATAAAGAGCATAGATGAGGAAATAAATCAGATTATTAAGGCTGCTTTTGAGTTTGCTCAAAATTCACCAAAGCCATTACCTAGCGACTTACTTGAGTTTGTATACGCTGATTAAGCAGAAATAATATTAGTAAAACAGATTTATATACCCAAATGGGTGTGAGGGAGGTAAGTATGCCCTGGACAACAATTGAAGTTGAAAAGCAGGATAAATTTTATATTAAAGACGATTCAAATGAAAGCAGAATTATTTCATATAAGGATGCCATATATGAAGCCCTGGATCAATCTATGGCACGAGATTCAAGAGTCTTTATAATGGGTGAGGGTGTTGATGACCCAGCAGGAGTATTTGGTACAACAAAAGATTTGCATAAGAAATATGGCGCTGACAGAGTATTTGATACACCAATTGCTGAAAATTCTTTGACTGGTATGGTGACAGGAGCAGCAATGGCTGGACTTAGACCAATTTTAATACACAGCCGAATGGATTTTTTAATTATTTCCTTGGATCAATTGGTAAACCATGCCTGTAAATGGTGCTATATGTTTGGAGGGAAAGTGAAAATTCCTTTGGTGGTTCGTACTATAAGTGCAAGAGGGTGGGGATCTGGGGCACAACATTCTCAATGCGTGCAGGGTATGATGATGAACGTACCAGGCCTGAAAATTGCTGCGCCTGCTACACCTTATGATGCAAAGGGACTATTAATTTCCAGCATAATAGACAATAATCCTGTATTGTTTGTTGAACACAGATGGCTTTATAAAACTATGGGTAATGTTCCTGATAACCTGTATTCCATTCCTTTTGGGAAGGGCATGGTAAGAAGAAAGGGAACTGACGTTACTATTGTAGCAGTTTCTTATATGGTAATAGAGGCTCTGAAGGCAGCAGAAAAGCTTCAGTCTGAAAATATTTCTGCAGAAGTTATAGATTTACGAACTATAAAGCCTATCGATGAAGATATAATTTTTGATTCCCTTGCAAAGACTGGGAAGCTGTTAATAACAGATACTGGCTGTAAAACAGGAGGGGTTGCTTCAGAAATAGCTGCTATTGTAGCAGAAAAGGCCTTTCATTTATTGAAAAAGCCTATTGAAAGAGTGTGCTGCCCCGATGGACCAACACCGGCAAGTGATGTTTTGGAAAAAGCCTATTATCAGGATTCTGAAAGTATATTTAAAAAGGTACTTGAGATGATGAAGTAATTGACTTTCAGCAAAAAAACTGATTGAAATAAGTGTAGATATTGGTTGGTAAGCCTAGTGTATTAAAATACCATGAGTTATAAAGTAGCAATATGGCAGAGACTAGAATGTTGGGCTGAACTACTGTTAATTTCTTGTGTCCGTAAGCAATTGGCAAGTTGGAGCGCCGATTGACTTTATGTGTGATAGTTTAGCATTGAAGCTTTTGTGAGCAGGGGGTGGGGTATACAAATATGGACAAAATTATTGAACAAGATTGCTTGGAGTATATAAAGAGAATAAATTTTGTACCGTTGTATGGAAAGACAGTGTTAATAACAGGTGCTAACGGATTAATAGGAACTTATATTATATATATGCTCCATTTGGTGAATACAATGGAGGGAGCAAATATTAATATTGTCGGAATTAGCAGAAATGCTCCTTGTCAGGCGCTAAGAGATATTTTCGACAGTAATTATAAATTTATTTCCTCTGACCTAAATAAAATAGATTATACAACTCTGCAGCTAAAAACTGATTATATTATTCATGGTGCAACCTATGCACAGCCTGGCAAATTCCTAAGAAATTATCTTGATACAATACATTTAAACACCACTGCTACTGAAAGGCTTTTGCAAAAGGCAAAGGAGGATGGTGCTAGGTTCTTGTTTTTAAGTTCATCAGAGATTTATGGAGAACCTGACAAGTATAACATTCCAACTCCAGAAGAATTTCCTGGACTATGCTCGCCTGTAGGAATACGAGCTATTTATTCTGAATCCAAAAGGATGGGTGAAACACTTTGCTTTGCATATAAAAACTTTGAAGGTGTTGATGCTAAGATTGCCAGAATATCTATGACCTATGGCCCAGGCGTAAAGCTAGAAGATGAAAGGGTAATGGCAAATTTTATAAAGCAAGCACTAAACGATAAAAAAATTGTTATGCTTGATGACGGGAGCAAGGTAAGGACATTTTGTTATATAGCAGATGGTGTACTAATGCTGCTTAATATTCTTTTGCATGGTAATGATTTTGTTTACAATGTAGGAGGAAGGGATTGCATAAGCATTAGAAGGCTGGCTGAGGAAATATGTGCACTGACAGGAAGTACTCTTTCGGTTGAACTACATGAGAAGCCTTCAGCACAAAATATTAAAGTATCTCCTGAACGTGTTGAATTGGATATCAAAAAGATATGTACAGAATTTAAAATAGATAATTTTAAACCCTTCAAGGAGGGACTGACTCGAACTATTGTTTGGAATGTGCTGAGAAGTAAAGGTTTGTAAAAATATATTAATATTCCATGACACCTCTTATGTAGACAAAGGAAATAATCAAATCTGCTTAGGAGGTATTTTTTATGTCACAATTACAAAATATTCGAAATTTCATGTGATAGAATCACCGGCGTATCTTGAAGCTTTTTAGCTGTTAACAGCTGTCAGAAGAAACTTATTTTGAAGCTTATCTTCAGTACGAAAATTTATTTTTGTTAGCATTCACACTTCAATTATGGATTACATAAAATAACATGATAACCATTCTTATTGAGGTGATAAGAAGCATGTCGAGTGATAGATTTTTACTTATTAAGTCCTGGAGTTATACGTTATGGGCTGACATTGATCATGTATTGTGCCAGCTTCTAATAGCTGAGATTACAAACAGAATTCCTGTCATATATTGGCCTACACATTGCCTGCACAACGGAGTTGTCCAAACAAACGGATTTGAACTATACTTTGAACCAATTTCCAACTATACAATTTACCACTTAGCAAAACCCGACTATACCTATTACCCGCCAATATGGGATTCAGATAGCTTATTGGCTGATGATAGAAACAGAGATACCTGGATGTATAGAAATATTGGAGAGATTATAAGCAGTGATGCAAATGTGGTTGTTGGAGATGCCTATTATAATGTATCTGAGCTAATACCATTTTTAAAGAAAAACCACTCGGTTTATGGAATGAGTGCAGAGCAGATATACCATTATCTATATAGCAAATATATAAGAATTAAGCCTGATATAGATATGGAAATACAAAGCTATTACAACTCATTTATTAAGAATAATTACCCTGTTTTAGCTGTACATGTACGTAAAGTTGACAAAAGTGTGGTGTTCGATGCAAGACATTCTAAAGAATATGGAAACCAATATTGGAATAAGGTCTATAAACGATATACCAAAAATCAAAATGAAGATAAAATCAGAAAAATATATCCAAAAGGTAAGATTAAGAAGCCCAATGACTTGTATAAATCTGAGATTCGCAAATTTATAGAAAAATATAATATTAAAAAAATATTTTTACTTACTGATTGCGAAGAGACGGTCAGAGAATATAAAAAGCTATATGGCTCAATGCTGATATACACTGATTGTAAGAGAGTTTTAGGCGGGGATTGTGTATCCCATATGGAAAATCCAATGATAAAGAGGCGAAGAGGTGTTGAGATTATAAAAGATACATATATCGCTTCTAAATGTGATTTTTTTATTGGTAATGATTTTTCTCATTTATCCCATACAGTAACGAGGATAAAGGACTGGGGAGATAAAAGTGTAAGCCTCTTATACTGGCTCTATAAAAGGCTTAAATACCCAGTAAATGTAATGCTAATTGTTAAGAAAGATAGTAATAATGTTTTTTCTCGTATAAAAAATAAAGCTAAAGAGTTTATAGATAAATGCAAGAAAAAGCTATTAAAAGGGGGTTCTTGATATGCCAAGTGAGAGATTTTTGCTTATTAAGTCGTGGGGATGTGGTTTTTGGTCAGATGTTGACCATGTTATGGGACAATTGCTTGTGGCTGAATTGACAAATAGAATTCCTGTGATTTATTGGGGTACAAATAGTCTTTATGCAGAATCCTTTAAATCAAATGCCTTTGACCTTTATTTTGAACCAGTATCTGATTATACAATTTATGATGTGATTAAACCTCAATATACATATTATCCTCCCATATGGAGATATGACAATGTAATGGTAGAGGATCTTGACAAAATTACATGGATATACCGCAATTTAGGTGACCTAATGGGTAGTGATGCAAATGTGGTTGTCAGTGATGTGCATTACTTTGTACGTCCAATAATAAATTACATTACAAAAGACCACTGGGCTTATGGAATGACATCACAAGAAATTTATAGAGGGCTCTTTGATAAGTATATAAGACTTAAACCTGATATTGACCTTGAAATACAAGAGTTTTTTAATGCAAATCTGAGGGATTATAGACCTACTCTTGGAGTTCACATAAGAGGAGGAGATAAGGTACGTGAGGTTGAGAATCTATCAAGCTTAAATAAGAGATATCATACTGCTATAGCTAAATTTTTAGATAAATACAATATACAAAGGATTTTATTACTTACAGACTGTGAAGACATTGTAAAAGACTTTATAAAGAGGTATGGCTCAAAAGTAGTGTTTACCGATTGCAGAAGGGGTGCTTTAAATGCTACTGATAATGCCCCTCATTTGCAGGACTATACTCACAAAAGACGTAAAGGAATTGAAATAATTAAGGATACCTATTTAGCTTCTAAATGTGATTTCTTTATTGGAAATGGATATTCCAATGTATCATATACTGTTAAACGGCTTAGAGACTGGCAGGAAGACAATATAATATTATTTTTCAGAGATTTGAAGAGTGAAATAAAATTAGCTAAAAAACGAACAAAGACTGTGAAGAACAATCACAAAATAGAAGAAAAAAAACATAAGATTGATTACCCTGAATTGTACGGAGGTGTTAACACATATGTCAACTAACAGATTTCTTCTTATAAAGGCATTAGGTAAAAGCATTTGGACAGATGTAGACCATGTTATTTGTCAGCTTTTTGCAGCAGAACTGACAGACCGCATTCCAATTGTATATTGGGGTATGGAGAGTAATTACAGTGTAGCTATAGATACTAATTCATATGAGATATTTTTTGAACCAATATCCCAATATAATATTCATGATATTACTCGCAGAGAGTATACCTTTTATCCGCCGACCTGGAAATATGAAAATCTTTTAGCAGAAGATACTGATAGATTTAAAATGGAATACCGTGATTTAAACAGTCTTATGCGTAGTGATGCAAATGTTGTAGTAAGTGATGTCTATTATCCGTTAAGATCACTAATACCTTGGGTTAGAAAGAGCCACTGGGCCTATGGGAAAACACCTTATCAGATATATCGCGTTCTTTTTGACAAGTATTTAAAGCTTCAACCTTCTATAAAAAGAGAGATTCAGAAATTCATAAATATGAATCCTAACTTCAGAGATGAAAGACCCATTATTGGTGTCCATGTAAGAGGGAATTCAGTTGCGAATGAAGTTGCCCAGATATATGATTTGAATGAGTTTTACAAGCCTAATGTGTGGCAATTTGTTGTCAAATACAATATTAGACACTTATTAGTAATAACTGATTCTGCAAAAGTCTTAAAACAATATAAAAAGCTTTATGACAGGCAGGGTATGCTGCTTTATACAGATAGTAAAAAGGTTTCTTTTAAAGAGCGTATTGCCACTTGTCTTCTTGACTATCCCAATAAAAGACATAAGGGTGTTGAACTAGTAAAAGATACTATTGAAATTATTAAAGATACTTATTTGGCAGCACAGTGTGATTTTTTTATAGGAAACGGCTATTCAAGCTTATCTAATACTGTAATGCGTTTAAGGGATTGGCCAGAAACGAACATAAAGCTTTTATATTAAAACATAAAATTATTGTTAATCACCTGCATAGACAGACTAGGTTTTAAATTTGCTTTGCCTATTATTTAAATGATTCATGAAAAAAGTTGCGTAAGGCTAACATAGTGTAAACAATAAGCATATTATGAAGTATATTCAAAATCTATATAAGCGAAAGGAGATATTTAGATGTCAATTATTACTCTTGTTCAGATTTTTGATGACGTATATATTGATTCATCAAAACCCGATACAAATTTCAGTGATTCAAATGTTTTGTGGGTTGGGAAGCAGGAGGATGGAGCTCTTCAAAGGACATTAATGAAGTTTGATTTAAGCTTTATTCCAGAAGGTTCAAAGATTATTACAGCCAATCTGAATGTTTATCTTGATTATGATGCAAGCGAAATGGAAATTCAAGAGACCATTACTCCATATGCCATTACAGAAGAATGGGATGTTTCAACGGTAACCTGGAATAATCAGCCTGAGGTAAGCAATACAATGAGGGGCTTTACAACTAATTTGTCTACACCAGGGTATTATTGTTTTATATTAACTGATTTTGTGGAACGATGGGTTAACCAAGGTTTTGCTAATAACGGCTTGTTGCTGAAAGCAGACGAAATAAATATTGATGATAACAAGCGTTTTGTTAGCAGCGACGAAACTTTAGTTGAGAAGCAGTCATTTAAGCCTGTATTTGTGGTTCAATATGAGCCTCTTCAGACAGAGGAAAATGATATAGAGGCAAAACCTCCAGTAAATACTAAAACCAGTTATTCTGTGAAGGGTGCAGATACAGACCATGAGGAGGTAACTACAACAGATGAATACCAGACAACGATGATAAGAGATACTTCTAATAAGACGCATGTCAGCTTTTTTGTAAATAATTTAACTGAGAACCTAGCTGAGGTTGGAATAGAAGTTAGTTCTGATGGTGTAAATTTTCTAAGGCAGAGTTATGATCCAATTCCTCAAGGACTTGAAATATTTATCCCTTATTATTATGCACCTTATACCCGTTTATACTATAAGTCTAAATTAGAGGGAGAACATACAAAGCTGAGTATAGATTTTGTTTCTCAATCCTAAACATACTGGTACCGTTAATTAGAGTTTTTGAGAAAGTAACGTATGGATCAAAGGCTCCGACTGTAATCGAATTGTGTTTAAGCAGATTTTTAGCGTAAATTGGGTGTTAAGAGGTCTTTATTTCATAAAATCTTTTGTCCTATAAGCAAAATTATAGATCAATAGACCATTTGTTTAAAACCTATAAAAATTGACTCCCACCTGAATCTTAGAAATAAATCTATTTTCGCATATATTTCATTGCTTTGAATATATATTAGTATGAGTGTAAATGTAGGAGTGAATAAAGATGAATTATACCCCTGAGGAGTTAAGAGGAATATCTTTAAAAAGATCCATCTTTGATGGCTACAACAAAAAGCAGGTTGATAATTTGCTTGCTTTAATTAGTGAAGATTACACCAGACAATTGAAAGAAATTGAAGAGTTGAAAAACAAAGTAGCTACGCAAACGGAAGCTATTAACCACTATAAGATTCTCGAGGAATCACTTCAGCATTCAATTCTTGTTGCGCAGCATACAAGTGAACAGGTTAAAGCGAATGCATGTGAAAAGGCTAAGTTTATAACTGAGGAAGCAGAAGCCAATGCTAAAAAGCTTATTGAGGAAGCAAATATGGAAGTAGTCAAATGTAAAGCTAAATGTGAAGAACTAAAGGCAGAAATAATGTCATATAAGTCAAAGTCAGAATTAATGTTGCAGGCTCAATTGAAAATTTTAAATCAGATGTTTCCAGAATAATGTATTACAGCATAAAAAGGGCATCTCAAAAAAATTACCCTGTAAGAAGACAGTTAAGATAAGAAGTATTAATTTCTAACTTTACTGATTCCGTTTTGCAGGGTTATTTTTGTATACTATTATGAAATAAAAATAAGCAAAGGAATTCAAAATCTGAGATTCTTACAATAGTGATTAATTTATTGAAATCTGTCCATCCACTTTTTGATGATAACCATTTACATTCAAAATTTGATTAATACCTAACCTAATTATAATATGTGATTACTATTAGATTAAACAAAAAAACATAAATGAAACAAATCCATTATTCAAAACATATAATATAAGGGTATAAAAAAGGCTGTATTGTGCCTAAAGGGGTAATAAAGTGAGATATGCATTAATAGGATGTGGTCGGATATCGCCTAATCATATAGCAGCTGCTATTAAAAATAATCTTGAAATAGTGGCTTTATGCGATATTACATATGACAATATTGAATTCTTATTATCAAAATTTAGTATTTCAAAATCCATTAATAAATACACTGACTATAAAAAAATGCTGGAAAAAGAAAAGCCTGAACTTGTGGCAGTTGCTACTGAAAGTGGAAAGCATGCGCCCATTGCTCTTGATTGCATTGAAGCGGGCTGCAATGTAATTATTGAAAAGCCAATTGCTCTTTCTATTAAAGATGCAGATGCTATCATAAAGAGGGCAGAACAAAAGGGCGTTAAGGTCTGTGTTTGCTATCAGAACAGATTTAATAAGTCAATTCAAAAAATTAGGGAAGCTGTTGAAGAAGGCCGTTTTGGAAGATTGCTTTATGGCACAGCCCATATTCGTTGGAATAGGGGAGAGGCTTATTATAAGCAAGCAAAATGGAGAGGCACTTGGGAGCAGGACGGCGGTGCCCTTATGAACCAATGCATTCATAATATTGATTTACTGTGTTGGATGATGGGAAATGAGATTGTAGAGGTTTTTGGAATGACAGATAATTTGATGCACAGCTTTATAGAAGCAGAGGACTTAGGAATTGCATTAGTTAAATTTTCTAATGGAAGCTATGGAATTATTGAGGGAACTACAAATATTTATCCTAATAATCTTGAAGAAACTCTGTATATATTTGGTGAAAAGGGGACTGTAAAAGCTGGCGGGAAATCTGTGAATATAATCGAAGAATGGCAATTTGCTGACAAGCTTGATGACTCAGAAGAGGTAAAGGCAAAATATCATGAGAACCCTGAGAATGTATATGGATTTGGACATAATCCTTTGTATGCAGATATGATTGAGTCCATAAAAAGCAATAGAGAACCATATGTTACAGCTAGGGATGGAAGAAAATCATTAGAACTTGTCCTAGCAATTTATAAATCTGCAGCTGAAGGAAAAAGCATAAAACTTCCATTAAACAGCTGTAGTACTATGGAGTTTAAAGGCAGGTTTAGTATATGAGTATTTTTCTGCATGAAAGCAGCTATGTAGACGAAGATGTCATAATAGGTGATGGAACCAAAGTTTGGCATTTTAGTCATATTCAAAGGGGCGCAAGGATTGGTGAGAATTGCACTATAGGTCAAAATGTCAATATATCAAATAACGTAATAATTGGAAACCACGTTAAAATCCAAAATAATGTTTCAGTATATGAAGGTGTAGAACTGGAAGACTATGTATTTTGCGGTCCTTCAATGGTTTTTACAAATGATTTGACCCCTAGAAGCAAGTATCCCAAAGGGACTGCTGGGTATAAAAAAACTCTAGTTAAATATGGGGCTTCTATTGGGGCAAATGCAACTATTGTATGCGGACACACTTTAGGGAGATGGTCCATGATTGCGGCTGGAACAGTTGTAACAACGGATGTTTGTGATTATGCGCTTATGATGGGTGTGCCTGCAAAGCAAACAGGCTGGGTTTGCGAATGTGGGCTTAGACTTAAGGAAGGCTATAGCTGTAAGGCATGTGGCAGAAGATACAGGCTGGTGAATAAACAACTCGAAGAAATATAGCCGTCTTTATTCCTTCTCTGTCTGGTTTGAAGTGTTTTAAAACTAAACTTGTATCAGCGTAAACTATAAACACATAGAGTTTGCTGAACAAGTTATATAAATATAATCTATCTAGATATAGCCCCAAATATAAATAAATACATTTTGGTGCTTAATTAATCCTAAAATCCTTAATTCAGCAAGTTTTATTCATACAACTAATGAACTCAATATCTTGCTAATTTTGATAAAAAAATAAGCTAATCTATAGCAAAAGTCCCGATTACATATAAAGATGGAGGTACAAAAAATGGTAATGCGAGATTTAAAGACCCAATATAATCTATACAAAAATGAAATAGATAATGCAATACATAGAGTTATAGAAAGCAGTAGTTTCATTGGAGGTGATGAAGTTGATATTCTTGAGAAAAGGCTGGCGGATTATGTAGGGGTTAAGCATTGTATTTCATGCGCTAACGGAACAGAAGCAATGACTTTAGTATTAATGGCATGGGATATTAAAGAGGGCGATGCTGTATTTGTACCAGACTTTACGTTTTTTTCAACTGGAGAAGTAGTTTCACTCAGAAAAGCAACTCCTGTATTTGTGGATGTAGATTATGAAACCTTTAATATAGATACCGTTAAGCTTGAAAATGCTATTTTGAGAACTCTTGAGGAAGGTATTCTGACACCTAAAGCTATAATTCCTGTTGATATATTTGGATTACCTGCAAATCATTTTGAAATTGAAAGAATTGCAAAAAAATATAATCTGTTAATATTAGAAGATGGAGCGCAGGGATTTGGTGGGAGCATAAATGGTAAAAAAGCTTGCAGCTTTGGGGATGCTGCTACTACTTCTTTTTTTCCTGCAAAACCATTAGGCTGCTATGGAGATGGAGGAGCAATTTTTACTAATGATGATGGGTTAGCTGAAATACTTAATTCATATAAAGTCCATGGAAAGGGAAAAAACAAATATGACAACATTAGAATTGGGGTTAATTCACGGCTTGATACAATTCAAGCGGCTGTTTTAAATGTAAAGCTAAATGCATTTACAGAGCATGAACTAGATGACGTGAACAGAATATATAGACTTTATAATGAAAGACTTCAGGGGATTGTAGACGTTCCTAAAATTCCGTCAGGATATGTATCCAGCTTCGCTCAATATACAATAAAGCTTAATAGCTCTGAAGAAAGGGGAATAATTCAAGCTAAGTTCAAGGAGAAGAATATTCCTAGCATGATTTATTACACTAAGCCAATGCATAAGCAACAAGCTTTTTCAAATTTGGATTTTAAGGAGTCAGATTATATTGTTACCAATAAGTTGTGCGATACAGTGTTGTCAATTCCAATGCATCCATATTTAACAGACAATGATATTGAAATGATAACCAGTGCTATAGCAGATGCTATTACTAAATAGAAAGTTATGAGATTGACTTAAATTATCACATTTGATATTATCTTTCGTAATAGTAATATTTAGTAATAATAGGAGAAATCGTTGTGATAAAATTGGAGAGTAAAAAATCGAATATTATATGCATAGTAATGGCTATAGTTCTTTTAGTATCAATAATAAATAGCGTTTATATAAATATGCAAAACCAAAAGTTTAAAAATGGAGATATACAGCAAATGTATTCTGAATGGTATGCATTATATTGTATGTCTGAGTATGTAGATAGATTTATTAATGGTGGCAGTAATGATGGTGAAAGGTACATATTATATGTAAATCAAGTATGCCACCATTTTAAAATATCGATAACCCCAAGTGAACTAAATACTAATCTGTCTAATTTGCTAATTTTATCATATGACCCGTTGTTTTCTAATTTGGCAAAGGAAGAAGAAACTTTAAATAAAGAAAAAGCCATAGAGTTATTGAAAAAAATGAATAGTGATTTATTAGCTATAAGCAAAGATATTATAGAAATGAGTGAAGAGGAAAAAGAAAAACTGCTAGACCAATCATCATCGAAATATGATGAAATGAATACTAGAGTAAAGGATTTTTCTAATAAATATAATAAGTTAGTAGATGATTATTTTAGAACTTACTCAGAATATGTAAGCCATTAGAGAATTGCCGATTAGGATTATTTAGAAGGTATATGGAACAATTTGAATAATTTGTAATAACTATTTAAAGCAGCATTAGGTGACCTAGTGCTGATTTTGATTTTATTATAGAAATTATTTACAGAATTTGCTTCACAGTCCATTACAACCTCCTTTTTTCTCAAGGATTAGCTATAAATGCATATATAAATATTCTTTTCAAATTTTCATTTTTTTCCATAAAATACCTCCAAATCAATGTATTTATTCAAACATCAATTTGAAGGTTAACGCAAATTTGGAGTTAGTTTCCAATATACTATTTGGATAAGACATGATCTAAATAATATTGGTATTCTCGTTTAATACCTTCTTCCATATTAATCTTTGGTGCCCAGCCTGTTTTTTGTATTTTCGAATTATCTAGCACTCTTCTAGGAGTTCCATCGGGCTTGCTGGTATCAAATACAATGTCACCATCATAGCCTATAACTCTTTTAATTGTGAGTGCCAAATCACGAATACTTATTTCATTTCCTGAGCCTATATTAATAAAATCATTTCCTTCATAGGTCTGCATTAAATAATAACAGGCATCTGCGAGATCATCCACATATAGAAATTCCCTTAATGGAGTACCAGTACCCCACAACTCAACAACAGGATTATTTTCAAGCTTTGCTTTATGTATCTTAATAATCATTGATGGTATAACATGAGAATTATATGCATCAAAGGTGTCATTGATACCATATAGACTGGCAGGCATGGCACAGATAAATTTTGTACCATATTGCTTATTAAAAGATTGGCACATATTTATTCCTGATATCTTAGCAAGTGCATATGGCTCATTTGTAGGCTCTAATGGACCTGTGAGGAGATATTCTTCCTTTATAGGCTGTGGGCAGGTTTTAGGATAAATACAAGAACTGCCTAGAAACATGAGCTTCTTAACATTGTTCCTGTAGGCACTTCTTATTACATTACATCCAATTAACATATTTTCCATAATAAAATCAGCCGGATATGTGCTGTTAGCATGTATACCGCCAACTTTAGCGGCTGCTAGAAAAACATAATCAGGTTTTTGCTCTTCAAAAAATTTCTCAGTTGCTGCTTGGTCTGTTAAATCTAGTTCCTTGTGTGATTTTAATATTAAAATTGAATATCCATTGCGTTCAAGGCATCTTACAATAGCAGAGCCTACCATTCCATTGTGGCCAGCTACATAGATTTTACTTTTTATATCCATATTCTTGTCACCTCTGATATTTGTTTCAGAATATTTATTTAAATAATGTTTTTACAACCGTATTTTTATAATAAATATGGCTATTTGATGCCATTAACATCGCTATCAACCATCATTTTAACTAGTTGTTCAAATGAGACCTTCTGTTTCCAATTTAATTTAGTCTTAGCTTTTGTTGGGTCGCCTAGAAGTAAATCAACTTCGGTAGGTCTGAAGAATTTACGGCTAATATTTATTAGTTCATTTCCATTAGCGCTGTTAATACCCTTTTCATTTTCACCTGAGCCTTCCCATTTTAAATTAATTCCAACGTTTTTAAAAGCAAGCTCACAAAATTCTCTTACAGTATGGGTTTCTCCAGTTGCAATTACATAGTCATCCGGTTCTTGTTGTTGGAGCATGAGCCACATAGCTTCCACATAATCTCCAGCAAACCCCCAGTCTCTTTTTGCATCTATGTTTCCTAAATAAAGCTTTTCTTGCTTTCCACTAAGAATATTGGCAATTCCCTTTGTTATTTTTCTTGTAACAAAGGTTTCACCACGTCTTGGAGATTCATGATTGAAGAGTATTCCGTTACAAGCAAACAAATTATAAGCTTCTCTGTAATTGACAGTTATCCAGTAAGCATAAAGTTTTGCTGCTGCATAGGGGCTTCTTGGATAAAAAGGTGTTTTTTCACTTTGAGGTATTTCCTGAACTTTACCAAACAATTCACTGGAAGAGGCTTGATAAAACTTAATGTCAGCGGCTACCTCCTTTATGCTATCCAAAAGTCTTAATGTACCTAAAGCATTTACATCAGAAGTGAACTCTGGAACATCAAAGGATACCTTTACATGACTTTGAGCGCCTAGATTGTATATTTCGCTGGGCTCAATTTTATAAATCAATTTACTGAGGTTACATGAATCTGATAAGTCTCCAAAGTGTAATATAAAGTTCCTGTTACCAGTGCCATCAGCATCAATCAGATGATCTATTCTGTGAGTGTTTATTGAACTGCTCCGTCTGACTAAGCCGTGTACTTCATATCCTTTATTTAATAAAAATTCTGCCAGATAAGATCCGTCTTGCCCTGTAATACCTGTAATTAATGCTGTTTTCATGGATATACTCCTTTATAGCTAAATAATTTTTAAAACTTATTATTTGTAAGTATGTATCTGATAATATATTATGTTTTAGTTCTTTATTGTGGAACTGGAAGGAATTAAATTCGAGTTGACTTTATTTAGAGTGCCACTATTACATGAGCAGAAGGGAATAAAATGCTGATTCCCTTCTGCTCAATTACAATTCTTGTTGTGCTAATGATTACACACGTTTGTCTTCTCGCATCTTTCTATAATTTTTATCATAGTTTAAGTTTCTATATTGAAATTTTCTTGACTGTTAGGTATGCCGTTAACCCTCCTGTCAGACTTGCGCTTACAGAATCAGTGCTTTGAACAGCCAAATCAATTACATCACCGGCTGCTAAGTCAACAATGGTACTGCCTTCAAACAATGTGGTAAGTGTAAGTGACAACAATCGAGTTTGGAATGTTGAAGGTATAAAGTTAGTTCCACCATTCACACGGACACCTGCCGACAGATTGACAGCAAGTACTACTGTACCAACTGTTACCATATATTCAATCTCATAAGTTCCACTGTCTAAAATTGTAATATTATTAGTTCCGAGAGTGACATCGCTGCTTGGCATAGTCTCTGCTAACTCAATTTGGTCAACACCACCGCCAATACCAATTGAGAGGGTTTGTGAGTCAGTTGAATAAAGACCACCAAAAGCTTCAAGACCAGCAGGGCCAGTTGTACCAGCAGGACCGGTAGGACCAGTTGTACCAGCAGGACCGGTAGGACCAGTTATACCAGCAGGACCGGTAGGACCAGTAGCACCAGCAGGACCGGTAGGACCAGTAGCACCAGCAGGACCGGTAGGACCAGTTATACCAGTAGGTCCGGTTACACCAGCAGGGCCAGTTGCACCAGTAACGCCAGCAGGACCGGTTGAACCAGCAGGGCCAGTCGGACCAATAGGACCAGTTGAACCAGCAGGGCCAGTTGGGCCAATAGGACCGGTTGAACCAGCAGGACCAGTCGGGCCAATAGGACCGGTTGAACCAGCAGGGCCAGTTGGGCCAATAGGGCCGGTTGAACCAGCAGGGCCAGTCGGGCCAATAGGACCGGTTGAACCAGCAGGACCGGTTGAACCAGCAGGGCCAGTCGGACCAATAGGACCAGTTGAACCAGCAGGGCCAGTTGGGCCAATAGGACCGGTTGAACCAGCAGGACCAGTCGGGCCAATAGGACCGGTTGAACCAGCAGGACCAGTCGGACCAGTAGCACCGTCAGCACCAGTAGGTCCGGTTACACCAGCAGGGCCAGTCGGGCCGGTAGTACCAGCAGGACCGGTAGGACCAGTAGCACCAGCAGGACCAGTAGGGCCGGTAGCGCCAGCAGGACCGGTAGGACCAGTAGCACCAGCAGGACCGGTAGTACCAGTTATACCAGTAGGTCCGGTTACACCAGCAGGGCCAGTCGGGCCGGTAGCACCAGCAGGACCGGTAGGGCCAGTAGCACCACCACCAGGACCAGTTGGGCCAATAGGACCAGTCGGACCAGTTACACCAGCAGGGCCAGTAGGGCCGGTAGCGCCAGCAGGACCGGTAGGACCAGTAGCACCAGCAGGACCGGTAGGACCAGTAGCACCACCACCAGGACCAGTCGGACCAGTTACACCAGCAGGGCCAGTAGGGCCGGTAGTGCCAGCAGGACCGGTAGGACCAGTAGCACCAGCAGGACCGGTAGGACCAGTAGCACCACCACCAGGACCAGTCGGGCCAACAGGACCAGTCGGACCAGTTACACCAGCAGGGCCAGTAGGGCCGGTAGGACCAGTAGCACCAGCAGGACCGGTAGGACCAGTAGCACCACCACCAGGACCAGTCGGACCAACAGGACCGGTCGGACCGGTAGCGCCAGCAGGGCCAGTCGGACCAGTAGGACCAGTTATACCAGCAGGACCGGTAGGACCAGTAGCACCAGCAGGACCGGTAGGACCAGTCGGGCCAGTTGGACCAGTAGCACCACCACCAGGACCAGTCGGACCAGTCGGACCAGTTGGACCAGTTGGACCAGTCGGACCAGTCGGACCAGTTGGACCGGTAGGACCAGATGGACCAGACGGACCAGTCGGACCAGTCGGACTAACAGGACCTTCTAAAATAGATACATCATCAACTAGAACGTCAGCACCGCCAGCTAAAGTGTTTTTGCTTATAGACAAAATGGCAAAGTCTGTACCAACAGGTGCTGGAATTGAAGTGCCAACAGCCTTTAACCAGTCACCACCTATTACATCAGGAATGTTGCTTTCTGGAATACTTATTACAAGGCCTGTTCCAAGAAAATTGAATGAATTATCAAAATATGAAAGAACTATAGATACTATAGGATTAGGGGATGCTCCTACTTTAGCCAAATAAGCACTAACTTCTACAGGCTGGCTGAAATCTCCATACACAGTTTGATATATAACTGATGTTCCATTCTGCAATTGTGCAGAATAAGTTCCTGTGTGGCTGAATAAAGATGTTATGGTTGCTTCAACCGCGCCCCATGGAGGAAAAGATCCGGTTTCAAAGCCTCCATTTACAATGAGTTCAGTAGCCATATTTTTATTCACCTCCTTAAATTTGTATGAAAGCATACTAGAAAATTAAAGTATGCCCTATAGACAATATATGTTGAGAATTCTATTTTGCTACTGATGTTAATATATGATATAGGAAATTTTAAATATGCAGTGCTTTTAGAATAAGGACATTATTTGTCATTAGAAAATACTTATATTTGTATGAATAAGTTCAATTCTAGAACTATCATAATTATTCAAAGTATAGAATTTGAATACTAAAAATAAGAATATAAAAGCCATTACAGCGACTAAATGAAAGCGTTATTTTTTGCAATTTTAACCTTGTGAATATCTTAACTAAAACATATTTGTTGAAATAAATTTACAAGGTAATTATCTTTAAATCTATTAAGATTCGTTATTGTTGAACATTTTATCAAACAGTTTTTTATTGTAAAGTACACTAGGATCTGTAGGTCTGTATTTGGCAGCTTCTTCATTATGCTCATAGGATTTTTTATAGTCTCCCATACGATAATAGCAAACACAAAGCTGAAGATGGGGATACCAGGTATAATAGGCATTATAAATAAAACTCCAACGATCTGGATCGGGAACTTGCTGCGAAGCCTGTTCATACCAGAAGGCTGCTGTTTTGTAATCACGCTTTCTTTGAAAATTGTATCCAATACGGCAGCACGCTTCTGCCCTCGGAGGTGCATATTTAAAAGACTCAAACAAGGAAGTAAGTTCATTATTTGTATCATTAAGAGCTCGGTAGCAGTCTCCTCTATAAATACATGCAAATATTTTATCTTCGACCCAGCCTTCTTTCATTGAAGTACAAATGTCGTAATTTTTAATTGCTTCTTCATGGCGTCCGTTTTCTCGTAATTCATTTCCATAATAAAAGTAATCCCTAGGAGAGAAGGTATCTCCTCGTGCAATTTTCTGTTCAAAAACTGAAACTGTACGACCCACTGCATGACGTATTTTTTTATGAGTGATAGATATATCTGAGTTAATGATTTTGCCTTGAACATTAATATAGTTATGGCAATCCCCATACCATTGAAAATTCTTTTCTCTCTTTAATAGTCTATTTCGCCTATATCTTAGAGTAACATTTCCAAACTCATCAGTACCTGCGTCATAATACATTGAAACAGAGTCTACAGATGGATCAAGGGTTTCCTTTAGTTCTTTTAGTTTTGCTTGATCTGCTTCTAATACAACATCATCAGCATCTAGATACAAAATATAGTCTTTCGTAGCGTACTTAAATGATTCGTTTCTAGCTGCAGAAAAATTATTAGTCCATTCATAATAAAAAACACGATCTGTATATTGTTTTGCTATTTCTACGGTTCTGTCAGTAGAACCTGTATCTACAATATTAATTTCGTCAACGATATCTTTTACTGTATCCAAACACCTTGCAAGGGTTTCTTCCTCATTCTTTACAATCATACAAAGACTGATAGTAACCATATGTAATCCTTTCTATAGAAACTAATATAATATTATATTCAGGACATTGTTAATTTGTTACTCAAATCTTTGATGAAAGTAAGAGGACTAAAAAAACAAATATTAATGAGGAATGAGAAAATGCGCTAATGTGAGGGATATTTACTTATATAAGTGAACAAATTGATGTCATAGATAAAATAAGATAAATAATACTCTTAATTTTAAATAGAATAAGCTTCAGCGGAGACATTGCTCCGCAGAAGCTTATAAATAGTGATTAAATATTAGAGTAAAGATCATTTTCCAATAGATTGTAAACTGATTAATTCATATCAAATTATGGGAAAACAATAATATTGATATCTCTATTATTTGCTGTTGCTGTATTAACATTTGTTGCTGTTGATACATAAACGCGAACAGAATAAGTGCTTGTTGTTGTTTCTGCTGCTGTATCAACTTGAGTAGAAGCTATAGGGAATCTTTGTGTTCCAGCATCTGCACCTGAAATCAAAAGTGTTCTGGTATCAATTAGTGTAGAATCTCTATACAATCTAATCTCTAAGTCGATAAGCCAATCTGCATTTGTAACAGCTTCCACTGCGAGTGCATAATCAATTTTCAAATTTTCACCGACTTCAACAGGAACATCAACAGTTATTACTGTATATTCATCATCTGCAGGTAATATCGAAGTTGAGCCAACTACTTCATTGAATGAAAGAGTTGGGACATCTGCAGCAGGACCAGTTGGACCAGTGACTCCAGTAGCCCCAGTTGGCCCAGTAGGTCCAGTTGCTCCAGTCGCGCCAGTAGGTCCCGTAGCCCCAGTTGGCCCTGTTGGCCCAGTAGGTCCTGTTACGCCGGTAGCACCAGTTGGACCGGTAGCACCCGTCGCACCAGTAGGTCCAGTAGCACCAGTAGGTCCGGTCACACCAGTAGCACCAGTAGCCCCCGTCGCACCTGTTGGACCAGTCGGCCCGGTTTCACCAGTAGCTCCAGTCGGTCCAGTCACGCCGGTCGCTCCGGTAGGCCCAGTAGCTCCAGTAGCCCCAGTAGGTCCAGTTGCACCAGTTGGACCTGTTGGCCCAGTTGCACCGGTTGGCCCAGTCACGCCAGTAGGCCCGGTCACACCAGTAGCACCGGTAGCCCCAGTCGGACCGGTCGCTCCAGTTGGTCCGGTCACACCAGTAGGTCCAGTTACACCAGTCGGACCAGTAGCGCCGGTCGGCCCAGTAGGACCTGTTGGTCCAGTAGGTCCCGTAGCGCCGGTAGGTCCAGTTGCGCCGGTCGCACCAGTCGGTCCAGTAGCCCCTGTAGCCCCAGTTGGCCCAGTCGGTCCAGTAGCCCCAGTAGGTCCTGTTGGACCAGCTGCTCCAGTCGGTCCAGTCACACCAGTCGCGCCAGTCGGTCCAGTAGAACCGGTCGGCCCAGTAGCTCCAGTTGGACCTGTGACACCGGTTGGCCCTGTTGGACCAGTTGCACCGGTTGGCCCAGTAGGTCCAGTCACGCCAGTAGGCCCAGTAGCTCCAGTTAGCCCAGTTGCACCGGTAGCCCCAGTTGGACCTGTTGCTCCGGTAGGTCCAGTGGAACCCGTCGGACCGGTAGCCCCAGTAGCTCCAGTAGCTCCGGTAGTTCCCGTTGCGCCAGTCGCGCCAGTAGGTCCTGTAGCGCCCGTAGGTCCGGTAGTACCAGTTGGTCCCGTAGCTCCGGTAGGTCCAGTAGCGCCTGTAGCTCCAGTAGGTCCAGTCACACCAGTAGGTCCAGTAGCTCCGGTTGGACCTGTTGCTCCAGTAGAACCAGTAGTTCCCGTAGCGCCAGTAGGTCCGGTAGTACCAGTAGGTCCGGTAGGTCCGGTCGGTCCAGTCGGTCCAGTCACGCCAGTAGGCCCAGTAGCTCCAGTTAGCCCAGTTGCACCGGTAGCCCCAGTTGGACCTGTTGCTCCGGTAGGTCCAGTGGAACCCGTCGGACCGGTAGCCCCAGTAGCTCCAGTAGCTCCGGTAGTTCCCGTTGCGCCAGTCGCGCCAGTAGGTCCTGTAGCGCCCGTAGGTCCGATAGTACCAGTTGGTCCCGTAGCTCCGGTAGGTCCAGTAGCGCCTGTAGCTCCAGTAGGTCCAGTCACACCAGTAGGTCCAGTAGCTCCGGTTGGACCTGTTGCTCCAGTAGAACCAGTAGTTCCCGTAGCGCCAGTAGGTCCGGTAGTACCAGTAGGTCCGGTAGGTCCGGTCGGTCCAGTCGGTCCGGTCACACCAGTCGGTCCAGTAGCCCCGGTTGGGCCAGTTGCACCAGTTGGTCCAGTCACGCCAGTAGGTCCAGTCGGCCCAGTCGCGCCAGTAGCGCCGGTAGGTCCGGTTACACCAGTAGGTCCAGTCACGCCAGTAGGTCCAGTCGGCCCAGTCGCGCCAGTAGCGCCGGTAGGTCCGGTTACACCAGTAGGTCCAGTCACGCCAGTAGGTCCAGTCGGTCCAGTCGCTCCAGTTGCACCGGTTGGACCAGTTTCACCAATTGGTCCAGTAGCCCCGGTCACACCAGTGGCACCGGGAGAACCAGTAGCCCCAGTTGGCCCAGTTGCACCAGTCGGACCAGTAGCGCCGGTCGGCCCAGTAGGACCTGTTGGTCCAGTAGGTCCCGTAGCGCCGGTAGGTCCAGTTGCGCCGGTCGCACCAGTCGGTCCAGTAGCCCCTGTAGCCCCAGTTGGCCCAGTAGGTCCAGTCACACCAGTAGCACCTGTAACGCCGGCAGGTCCAGTTACGCCAGTAGCCCCGGTAACACCGGTCGGTCCAGTAGCCCCAGTAGGTCCAGTTATACCAGTAGGCCCAGTAGCACCAGTTGGCCCGGTAGCCCCAGTAGGTCCGGTAGTACCAGTAGGTCCAGTAGCGCCGGTAGGTCCGGTAGTACCAGTAGTACCAGTAGGTCCCGTAGCCCCAGTTGGCCCTGTTGGCCCAGTAGGTCCTGTTACGCCGGTAGCACCAGTTGGACCGGTAGCACCCGTCACACCAGTAGGTCCAGTAGCACCAGTAGGTCCGGTCACACCAGTCGCCCCAGTTGCACCGGTTGGCCCTGTGACACCGGTTGGCCCAGTCGGTCCAGTAGCGCCGGTCGGCCCAGTTTCACCAGTCGGACCGGTAGCCCCAGTAGCTCCAGTAGCTCCGGTAGTTCCCGTTGCGCCAGTCGCGCCAGTAGGTCCTGTAGCGCCCGTAGGTCCGGTAGTACCAGTTGGTCCCGTAGCTCCGGTAGGTCCAGTAGCGCCTGTAGTGCCAGTAGGTCCGGTAGTACCAGTAGGTCCGGTAGGTCCAGTAGCGCCTGTAGCTCCAGTAGGTCCAGTCACACCAGTAGGTCCAGTAGCTCCGGTTGGACCTGTTGCTCCAGTAGAACCAGTAGTTCCCGTAGCGCCAGTAGGTCCGGTAGTACCAGTAGGTCCGGTAGGTCCGGTCGGTCCAGTCGGTCCGGTCACACCAGTCGGTCCAGTAGCCCCGGTTGGGCCAGTTGCACCAGTAGCACCGGTAACGCCGGCAGGTCCAGTAACGCCAGTAGCCCCGGTAGGCCCAGTCGCGCCAGTTGGTCCAGTCACGCCAGTAGGTCCAGTCGGCCCAGTCGCGCCAGTAGCGCCGGTAGGTCCGGTTACACCAGTAGGTCCAGTCACGCCAGTAGGTCCAGTCGGCCCAGTCGCGCCAGTAGCGCCGGTAGGTCCGGTTACACCAGTAGGTCCAGTCACGCCAGTAGGTCCAGTCGGTCCAGTCGCTCCAGTTGCACCGGTTGGACCAGTTTCACCAATTGGTCCAGTAGCCCCGGTCACACCAGTGGCACCGGGAGAACCAGTAGCCCCAGTTGGCCCAGTTGCACCAGTCGGACCAGTAGCGCCGGTCGGCCCAGTAGGACCTGTTGGTCCAGTAGGTCCCGTAGCGCCGGTAGGTCCAGTTGCGCCGGTCGCACCAGTCGGTCCAGTAGCCCCTGTAGCCCCAGTTGGCCCAGTAGGTCCAGTCACACCAGTAGCACCTGTAACGCCGGCAGGTCCAGTTACGCCAGTAGCCCCGGTAACACCGGTCGGTCCAGTAGCCCCAGTAGGTCCAGTTATACCAGTAGGCCCAGTAGCACCAGTTGGCCCGGTAGCCCCAGTAGGTCCGGTAGTACCAGTAGGTCCAGTAGCGCCGGTAGGTCCGGTAGTACCAGTAGTACCAGTAGGTCCCGTAGCCCCAGTTGGCCCTGTTGGCCCAGTAGGTCCTGTTACGCCGGTAGCACCAGTTGGACCGGTAGCACCCGTCACACCAGTAGGTCCAGTAGCACCAGTAGGTCCGGTCACACCAGTCGCCCCAGTTGCACCGGTTGGCCCTGTGACACCGGTTGGCCCAGTCGGTCCAGTAGCGCCGGTCGGCCCAGTTTCACCAGTCGGACCAGTAGCGCCGGTAGGTCCAGTTGTGCCAGTTAGACCTGTTGGCCCAGTAGGTCCCGTAGCTCCGGTTGGACCTGTTACACCAGTAGGCCCAGTTGCACCAGTAACGCCGGTAAGTCCAGTTGCGCCAGCAGGTCCAGTAGGTCCGGTAGTTCCCGTTGCGCCAGTAGCGCCAGTCGGACCAGTAGCCCCGGTTGGGCCAGTTGCACCAGTAGAACCAGTAGGTCCGGTCGCACCAGTCGGTCCAGTAGGTCCAGTTGAACCAGTTGCTCCAGTTACACCAGTTGACCCAGTCGGCCCAGTCGCTCCAGTTGGCCCAGTTGCTCCGGTAGCACCAGTTGGTCCAGTAGCTCCGGTTGGACCTGTTGCTCCAGTAGCTCCAGTCGGTCCTGTCACGCCAGTTACTCCTGTCGGACCGGTAGCACCAGTTGGACCTGTTGGTCCAGTAGCCCCGGTAGGTCCAGTCGCTCCGGTTGGCCCTGTAACGCCGGCAGGTCCAGTTACGCCAGTAGCCCCGGTAACACCGGTCGGTCCAGTCGCGCCGGTTGGTCCAGTTGCACCAGTCGGTCCAGTCGCTCCAGTAGGACCAGTTTCACCAATTGGTCCAGTTGGCCCAGTAGCTCCGGTCGGTCCAGTAGCCCCAGTAGGTCCAGTTATACCAGTCGGCCCAGTAGCACCAGTTGGCCCGGTTAGCCCTGTGACACCGGTTGGCCCAGTCGGTCCAGTCGCGCCGGTAGGTCCGGTAGTACCAGTAGGTCCAGTTGCGCCGGTCGCACCAGTCGGTCCAGTAGCCCCAGTAGGACCGGTAGGCCCAGTCGGACCAGTCGCTCCGGTTGGCCCTGTGACACCGGTTGGCCCAGTCGGTCCAGTAGCGCCGGTAGGACCAGTTTCACCAGTCGGTCCAGTCGCGCCAGTAGGTCCAGTGGCTCCAGTAGGTCCAATAGGTCCGGTAGCGCCAGTCGCGCCAGTCGGTCCGGTAGTACCAGTTGGTCCCGTAGCTCCGGTAGGTCCAGTAGCTCCAGTGGCTCCAGTCGGTCCAGTTGGTCCAGTTGCACCGGTTGGACCCGTCACACCAGTAGGCCCAGTAGGTCCCGTAGCGCCCGTAGCCCCCGTCGCACCTGTTACACCAGTCGCGCCAGTAACGCCGGTAGGCCCAGTAGGTCCAGTCGCGCCGGTTGGACCTGTTGCTCCAGTAGCTCCAGTCGGTCCAGTCGCGCCAGTAGGTCCGGTAGTACCAGTTGGTCCCGTAGCTCCGGTAGGTCCAGTAGCTCCAGTAGCTCCAGTGGCTCCAGTGGCTCCAGTCGGCCCAGTCGCGCCAGTAGCGCCGGTAGGTCCGGTTGTGCCAGTTAGACCTGTTGGCCCAGTAGGTCCCGTAGCTCCGGTTGGACCTGTTACACCAGTAGGCCCAGTTGCACCAGTAACGCCGGTAAGTCCAGTTGCGCCAGCAGGTCCAGTAGGTCCGGTAGTTCCCGTTGCGCCAGTAGCGCCAGTCGGACCAGTAGCCCCGGTTGGGCCAGTTGCACCAGTAGAACCAGTAGGTCCGGTCGCACCAGTCGGTCCAGTAGGTCCAGTTGAACCAGTTGCTCCAGTTACACCAGTTGACCCAGTCGGCCCAGTCGCTCCAGTTGGCCCAGTTGCTCCGGTAGCACCAGTTGGTCCAGTAGCTCCGGTTGGACCTGTTGCTCCAGTAGCTCCAGTCGGTCCTGTCACGCCAGTTACTCCTGTCGGACCGGTAGCACCAGTTGGACCTGTTGGTCCAGTAGCCCCGGTAGGTCCAGTCGCTCCGGTTGGCCCTGTAACGCCGGCAGGTCCAGTTACGCCAGTAGCCCCGGTAACACCGGTCGGTCCAGTAGCCCCAGTAGGTCCAGTTATACCAGTCGGCCCAGTAGCACCAGTTGGACCGGTTGGCCCTGTGACACCGGTTGGCCCAGTCGGTCCAGTAGCGCCGGTAGGTCCGGTAGTACCAGTAGGTCCCGTAGCGCCGGTAGGTCCAGTTGCGCCGGTCGCACCAGTCGCTCCGGTTGGACCTGTTACACCAGTAGGCCCTGTTGGCCCAGTTGCACCGGTTGGCCCAGTCACGCCAGTAGGCCCGGTCACACCAGTAGCACCGGTAGCCCCAGTCGGACCGGTCGCTCCAGTTGGTCCGGTCACACCAGTAGGTCCAGTTACACCAGTCGGACCAGTAGCGCCGGTCGGCCCAGTAGGACCTGTTGGCCCAGTCGGTCCAGTAGCCCCAGTAGGTCCTGTTGGACCAGCTGCTCCAGTCGGTCCAGTCACACCAGTCGCGCCAGTCGGTCCAGTAGAACCGGTCGGCCCAGTAGCTCCAGTTGGACCTGTGACACCGGTTGGCCCTGTTGGACCAGTTGCACCGGTTGGCCCAGTAGGTCCAGTCACGCCAGTAGGCCCAGTAGCTCCAGTTAGCCCAGTTGCACCGGTAGCCCCAGTTGGACCTGTTGCTCCGGTAGGTCCAGTGGAACCCGTCGGACCGGTAGCCCCAGTAGCTCCAGTAGCTCCGGTAGTTCCCGTTGCGCCAGTCGCGCCAGTAGGTCCTGTAGCGCCCGTAGGTCCGGTAGTACCAGTAGGTCCGGTAGGTCCAGTAGCGCCTGTAGTGCCAGTAGGTCCGGTAGTACCAGTAGGTCCGGTAGGTCCAGTAGCGCCTGTAGCTCCAGTAGGTCCAGTCACACCAGTAGGTCCAGTAGCTCCGGTTGGACCTGTTGCTCCAGTAGAACCAGTAGTTCCCGTAGCGCCAGTAGGTCCGGTAGTACCAGTAGGTCCGGTAGGTCCGGTCGGTCCAGTCGGTCCGGTCACACCAGTCGGTCCAGTAGCCCCGGTTGGGCCAGTTGCACCAGTAGCACCGGTAACGCCGGCAGGTCCAGTAACGCCAGTAGCCCCGGTAGGCCCAGTCGCGCCAGTTGGTCCAGTAGAACCAGTCGGTCCGGTTGCCCCTGTAGCGCCAGTTGGACCAGTCGCACCAGTAACGCCTGTAGCACCAGTCGGTCCAGTCGCGCCGGTTGGTCCAGTTGCACCAGTCGGTCCAGTCGCTCCAGTAGGACCAGTTTCACCAATTGGTCCAGTTGGCCCAGTAGCTCCGGTCGGTCCAGTAGCCCCAGTAGGTCCAGTTATACCAGTCGGCCCAGTAGCACCAGTTGGCCCGGTTAGCCCTGTGACACCGGTTGGCCCAGTCGGTCCAGTAGCGCCGGTTGGCCCAGTAGCTCCAGTAGAGCCAGTTGGCCCAGTTGCACCGGTAGGTCCAGCTGCGCCCGTAGCCCCAGTCGGTCCAGTAGCGCCAGTAGGTCCGGTAGCGCCCGTAGCCCCCGTCGCACCTGTTGGACCAGTCGGCCCAGTAGCCCCAGTCAGCCCAGTCGCGCCAGTAGGTCCGGTAGTACCAGTTGGTCCCGTAGCTCCGGTAGGTCCAGTAGCGCCAGTAGGACCCGTCACACCAGTCGGCCCAGTAGGTCCAGTCACACCAGTAGGTCCTGTTTCACCAGTTGGCCCGGTAGTTCCAGTAGGTCCGGTAGCGCCTGTAGCGCCAGTAGGTCCAGTAGCCCCGGTTGGGCCAGTTGCACCAGTAGGTCCAGTGGAACCAGTCGGACCGGTAGCCCCAGTAGCTCCAGTCGGTCCGGTAGCCCCAGTTACTCCAGTTGGCCCAGTTGCACCAGTAACGCCTGTAGCCCCAGTCGGTCCAGTCACGCCCGTTGGCCCAGTCGCACCCGTTGGCCCAGTCGCACCAGTCGGTCCAGTAGCCCCAGTTGGCCCTGTTGACCCAGTCGGCCCAGTGGCTCCAGTAGGTCCAGTTGCACCGGTTGGCCCAGTAGGTCCAGTTGCGCCGGTCGCACCAGTTGGCCCAGTGGCTCCCGTCGGTCCAGTAGAGCCAGTAGGTCCGGTAGTACCAGTTGGTCCCGTAGCTCCGGCAGGTCCAGTTGCTCCAGTCGGCCCAGTAGACCCAGTTGCTCCAGTTGGACCTGTGACACCGGTTGGCCCAGTAGATCCGGTAGGTCCAGTCGGTCCGGTTACACCTGTCGGACCGGTAGCACCAGTCACACCAGTCGCGCCGGTAGGTCCGGTCGTACCAGTCGGTCCAGTCGCTCCGGTTGGACCTGTTGCTCCAGTCGCGCCGGTCGGCCCAGTTGCACCAGTAGGTCCGGTTACACCTGTCGGACCGGTAGCACCAGTCACACCAGTAGGTCCAGTAGCACCAGTAGAGCCGGTCGGTCCGGTCGCACCAGTCGGTCCAGTTGCGCCCGTAGCCCCCGTCGGTCCAGTAGCCCCGGTAGGTCCAGTCGCTCCGGTTGGACCTGTTGCTCCAGTAGCTCCAGTCGGTCCGGTAGCCCCAGTCGCGCCAGTAGGCCCAGTAGCCCCGGTTGGGCCAGTAGCACCAGTAGGTCCAGTGGAACCCGTCGGACCGGTAGCGCCGGTAGGTCCAGTTGAACCCGTCGGCCCAGTAGCCCCCGTCGGACCGGTCGCTCCAGTTGGACCAGTTGCTCCGGTAGCCCCAGTTGGTCCGGTAGCACCGGTAGCCCCAGTAGGTCCAGTGACACCAGTAGGTCCAGTTGAACCAGTTGCTCCAGTTGACCCGGTAGCACCGGTCGGTCCAGTGACACCAGTAGGTCCAGTCACACCGGTAGGACCAGTTACACCGGTAGGACCAGTTACACCGGTAGGACCAGTTACACCGGTAGGACCAGTTACACCAGTAGGTCCAGTGGCTCCAGTCGGCCCAGTAGGTCCGGTTGCTCCAGTCGGTCCAGTCACACCAGTCGCGCCAGTCGGTCCAGTAGAACCGGTCGGCCCAGTAGCTCCAGTTGGACCTGTGACACCGGTTGGCCCTGTTGGACCAGTTGCACCGGTTGGCCCAGTAGGTCCAGTCACGCCAGTAGGCCCAGTAGCTCCAGTTAGCCCAGTTGCACCGGTAGCCCCAGTTGGACCTGTTGCTCCGGTAGGTCCAGTGGAACCCGTCGGACCGGTAGCCCCAGTAGCTCCAGTAGCTCCGGTAGTTCCCGTTGCGCCAGTCGCGCCAGTAGGTCCTGTAGCGCCCGTAGGTCCGGTAGTACCAGTAGGTCCGGTAGGTCCAGTAGCGCCTGTAGTGCCAGTAGGTCCGGTAGTACCAGTAGGTCCGGTAGGTCCAGTAGCGCCTGTAGCTCCAGTAGGTCCAGTCACACCAGTAGGTCCAGTAGCTCCGGTTGGACCTGTTGCTCCAGTAGAACCAGTAGTTCCCGTAGCGCCAGTAGGTCCGGTAGTACCAGTAGGTCCGGTAGGTCCGGTCGGTCCAGTCGGTCCGGTCACACCAGTCGGTCCAGTAGCCCCGGTTGGGCCAGTTGCACCAGTAGCACCGGTAACGCCGGCAGGTCCAGTAACGCCAGTAGCCCCGGTAGGCCCAGTCGCGCCAGTTGGTCCAGTAGAACCAGTCGGTCCGGTTGCCCCTGTAGCGCCAGTTGGACCAGTCGCACCAGTAACGCCTGTAGCACCAGTCGGTCCAGTCGCGCCGGTTGGTCCAGTTGCACCAGTCGGTCCAGTCGCTCCAGTAGGACCAGTTTCACCAATTGGTCCAGTTGGCCCAGTAGCTCCGGTCGGTCCAGTAGCCCCAGTAGGTCCAGTTATACCAGTCGGCCCAGTAGCACCAGTTGGCCCGGTTAGCCCTGTGACACCGGTTGGCCCAGTCGGTCCAGTAGCGCCGGTAGGTCCGGTAGTACCAGTAGGTCCAGTTGCGCCGGTCGCACCAGTCGGTCCAGTAGCCCCAGTAGGACCGGTAGGCCCAGTCGGTCCAGTCGCTCCGGTTGGCCCTGTGACACCGGTTGGCCCAGTCGGTCCAGTAGCGCCGGTAGGACCAGTTTCACCAGTCGGTCCAGTCGCTCCGGTTGGACCTGTTGCTCCAGTCGCGCCGGTCGGCCCAGTTGCACCAGTAGGTCCGGTTACACCTGTCGGACCGGTAGCACCAGTCACACCAGTAGGTCCAGTAGCCCCGGTAGGACCAGTTGGCCCAGTAGGTCCAGTCACACCAGTAGCGCCAGTCGGTCCAGTAGAACCGGTCGGCCCAGTAGGTCCAGTAGCACCAGTTGGACCTGTTGCTCCAGTAGAACCAGTTGGTCCAGTCGGTCCGGCCACACCAGTAGGGCCAGTAGCCCCAGTAGGTCCTGTTGGACCAGCTGCTCCAGTCGGTCCAGTCACACCAGTCGCGCCAGTCGGTCCAGTAGAACCGGTCGGCCCAGTAGCTCCAGTTGGACCTGTGACACCGGTTGGCCCTGTTGGACCAGTTGCACCGGTTGGCCCAGTAGGTCCAGTCACGCCAGTAGGCCCAGTAGCTCCAGTTAGCCCAGTTGCACCGGTAGCCCCAGTTGGACCTGTTGCTCCGGTAGGTCCAGTGGAACCCGTCGGACCGGTAGCCCCAGTAGCTCCAGTAGCTCCGGTAGTTCCCGTTGCGCCAGTCGCGCCAGTAGGTCCTGTAGCGCCCGTAGGTCCGGTAGTACCAGTTGGTCCCGTAGCTCCGGTAGGTCCAGTAGCGCCTGTAGTGCCAGTAGGTCCGGTAGTACCAGTAGGCCCAGTAGGTCCAGTAGCGCCCGTAGGCCCAGTAGGTCCGGTAGGTCCAGTAGAGCCGGTTGAACCAGTAGCCCCAGTAGTCCCGGTCGGTCCAGTTACACCAGTAGGTCCAGTCACACCGGTTGGACCCGTCACACCAGTCGGCCCAGTCGGCCCAGTAGCGCCCGTAGTCCCCGTCGCGCCAGTTGGACCAGTTTCACCAGTTGGTCCGGTAGTCCCCGTCGGTCCGGTAGAACCAGTTGGTCCCGTAGCTCCGGCAGGTCCAGTAGCTCCAGTCGCGCCGGTCGGCCCAGTTATACCAGTCGCGCCAGTTGGCCCCGTAGCACCAGTTGGTCCAGTCGCGCCAGTTGGCCCCGTAGCACCAGTTGGCCCCGTAGCACCAGTTGGTCCAGTCGCGCCAGTTGGTCCAGTCGCTCCGGTTGGACCTGTTGCTCCAGTCGCGCCGGTCGGCCCAGTTGCACCAGTAGGTCCGGTTACACCTGTCGGACCGGTAGCACCAGTCACACCAGTAGGTCCAGTAGCACCAGTAGAGCCGGTCGGTCCGGTCGCACCAGTCGGTCCAGTTGCGCCCGTAGCCCCCGTCGGTCCAGTAGCCCCGGTAGGTCCAGTCGCTCCGGTTGGACCTGTTGCTCCAGTAGCTCCAGTCGGTCCGGTAGCCCCAGTCGCGCCAGTAGGCCCAGTAGCCCCGGTTGGGCCAGTAGCACCAGTAGGTCCAGTGGAACCCGTCGGACCGGTAGCGCCGGTAGGTCCAGTTGAACCCGTCGGCCCAGTAGCCCCCGTCGGACCGGTCGCTCCAGTTGGACCAGTTGCTCCGGTAGCCCCAGTTGGTCCGGTAGCACCGGTAGCCCCAGTAGGTCCAGTGACACCAGTAGGTCCAGTTGAACCAGTTGCTCCAGTCGGTCCGGCCACACCAGTAGGGCCAGTAGCCCCGGTAGGACCAGTTACACCAGTAGGCCCAGTAGCTCCAGTCGCGCCGGTTGGCCCAGTAGCTCCAGTAGAGCCAGTTGGCCCAGTTGCACCGGTAGGTCCAGCTGCGCCCGTAGCCCCAGTCGGTCCAGTAGCGCCAGTAGGTCCGGTAGCGCCCGTAGCCCCCGTCGCACCTGTTGGACCAGTCGGCCCAGTAGCCCCAGTCAGCCCAGTCGCGCCAGTAGGTCCGGTAGTACCAGTTGGTCCCGTAGCTCCGGTAGGTCCAGTAGCGCCAGTAGGCCCCGTAGAACCAGTTGGTCCAGTTGCGCCCGTAGCCCCCGTCGGTCCAGTCACGCCAGTTACTCCTGTCGGACCCGTAGCTCCAGTCGGTCCAGTCACGCCAGTCGCTCCAGTAGGCCCGGTCACACCAGTAGCACCGGTAGCACCAGTAGCCCCCGTCGCACCTGTTGGACCAGTCGGCCCGGTTTCACCAGTAGCTCCAGTCGGTCCAGTCACGCCGGTTGCTCCGGTAGGCCCAGTTGGTCCAGTAGCCCCAGTAGGACCCGTCACACCAGTCGGCCCAGTAGGTCCAGTCACACCAGTAGGTCCTGTTTCACCAGTTGGCCCGGTAGTTCCAGTAGGTCCGGTAGCGCCTGTAGCGCCAGTAGGTCCAGTAGCCCCGGTTGGGCCAGTTGCACCAGTAGGTCCAGTGGAACCAGTCGGACCGGTAGCCCCAGTAGCTCCAGTCGGTCCGGTAGCCCCAGTTACTCCAGTTGGCCCAGTTGCACCAGTAACGCCTGTAGCCCCAGTCGGTCCAGTCACGCCCGTTGGCCCAGTCGCACCCGTTGGCCCAGTCGCACCAGTCGGTCCAGTAGCCCCAGTTGGCCCTGTTGACCCAGTCGGCCCAGTGGCTCCAGTAGGTCCAGTTGCACCGGTTGGCCCAGTAGGTCCAGTTGCGCCGGTCGCACCAGTTGGCCCAGTGGCTCCCGTCGGTCCAGTAGAGCCAGTAGGTCCGGTAGTACCAGTTGGTCCCGTAGCTCCGGCAGGTCCAGTTGCTCCAGTCGGCCCAGTAGACCCAGTTGCTCCAGTTGGACCTGTGACACCGGTTGGCCCAGTAGATCCGGTAGGTCCAGTCGGTCCGGTTACACCTGTCGGACCGGTAGCACCAGTCACACCAGTCGCGCCGGTAGGTCCGGTCGTACCAGTCGGTCCAGTCGCTCCGGTTGGACCTGTTGCTCCAGTCGCGCCGGTCGGCCCAGTTGCACCAGTAGGTCCGGTTACACCTGTCGGACCGGTAGCACCAGTCACACCAGTAGGTCCAGTAGCACCAGTAGAGCCGGTCGGTCCGGTCGCACCAGTCGGTCCAGTTGCGCCCGTAGCCCCCGTCGGTCCAGTAGCCCCGGTAGGTCCAGTCGCTCCGGTTGGACCTGTTGCTCCAGTAGCTCCAGTCGGTCCGGTAGCCCCAGTCGCGCCAGTAGGCCCAGTAGCCCCGGTTGGGCCAGTAGCACCAGTAGGTCCAGTGGAACCCGTCGGACCGGTAGCGCCGGTAGGTCCAGTTGAACCCGTCGGCCCAGTAGCCCCCGTCGGACCGGTCGCTCCAGTTGGACCAGTTGCTCCGGTAGCCCCAGTTGGTCCGGTAGCACCGGTAGCCCCAGTAGGTCCAGTGACACCAGTAGGTCCAGTTGAACCAGTTGCTCCAGTTGACCCGGTAGCACCGGTCGGTCCAGTGACACCAGTAGGTCCAGTCACACCGGTAGGACCAGTTACACCGGTAGGACCAGTTACACCGGTAGGACCAGTTACACCGGTAGGACCAGTTACACCAGTAGGTCCAGTGGCTCCAGTCGGCCCAGTAGGTCCGGTTGCTCCTGTAGGGCCCGTAGCACCAGTTACACCAGTCGGGCCAGAAGCCCCAGTAGGTCCGGTTACACCGGTCGGCCCTGTGGCACCAGTCACACCGGTAGGACCAGTTACACCAGTCGGTCCAGTAGCTCCAGTTGGCCCGGTTGCTCCAGTAGCCCCGGTTGCTCCAGTAGCCCCGGTAGGTCCAGTCGCTCCGGTTGGACCTGTTGCTCCAGTAGCTCCAGTCGGTCCGGTAGCCCCAGTCGCGCCAGTAGGCCCAGTAGCCCCAGTCGGCCCAGTAACGCCAGTAGCCCCAGTCGGCCCAGTAACGCCAGTCGCTCCGGTCGGCCCAGTAGGTCCAGTAGCGCCCGTAGGCCCAGTAGGTCCGGTAGGTCCAGTAGAGCCGGTTGAACCAGTAGCCCCAGTAGTCCCGGTCGGTCCAGTTACACCAGTAGGTCCAGTCACACCGGTTGGACCCGTCACACCAGTCGGCCCAGTCGGCCCAGTAGCGCCCGTAGTCCCCGTCGCGCCAGTTGGACCAGTTTCACCAGTTGGTCCGGTAGTCCCCGTCGGTCCGGTAGAACCAGTTGGTCCCGTAGCTCCGGCAGGTCCAGTAGCTCCAGTCGCGCCGGTCGGCCCAGTTATACCAGTCGCGCCAGTTGGCCCCGTAGCACCAGTTGGTCCAGTCGCGCCAGTTGGTCCAGTTGCACCGGTTGGACCCGTCACACCAGTAGGCCCAGTAGGTCCCGTAGCGCCCGTAGCCCCCGTCGCACCTGTTACACCAGTCGCGCCAGTAGGTCCAGTTGCTCCAGTTGGACCTGTTGGCCCAGTCGGTCCAGTTGCGCCAGTTGGACCAGTCGCCCCAGTCGGTCCGGTAGAACCAGTAGGTCCGGTAGCGCCTGTAGCGCCAGTTGGGCCAGTCGCACCAGTCGGTCCAGTTGGTCCAGTCGCACCGGTAGGCCCTGTTGGACCAGTAGGTCCTGTTGAACCAGTTGCTCCAGTCGGTCCGGTAGCGCCAGTCGCGCCAGTCGGTCCGGTAGTACCAGTTGGTCCCGTAGCTCCGGTAGGTCCAGTAGCTCCAGTGGCTCCAGTCGGTCCAGTTGGTCCAGTTGCACCGGTTGGACCCGTCACACCAGTAGGCCCAGTAGGTCCCGTAGCGCCCGTAGCCCCCGTCGCACCTGTTACACCAGTCGCGCCAGTAACGCCGGTAGGCCCAGTAGGTCCAGTCGCGCCGGTTGGACCTGTTGCTCCAGTAGCTCCAGTCGGTCCAGTCGCGCCAGTAGGTCCGGTAGTACCAGTTGGTCCCGTAGCTCCGGTAGGTCCAGTAGCTCCAGTAGCTCCAGTGGCTCCAGTGGCTCCAGTCGGCCCAGTCGCGCCAGTAGCGCCGGTAGGTCCGGTAGCCCCAGTTGGCCCAGTTGCACCGGTAGGTCCGGTAGCCCCAGTTGGCCCAGTTGCACCGGTAGGCCCAGTAGCTCCAGTAGGCCCAGTCGGTCCAGTCGCTCCGGTTGGACCTGTTGGACCAGTGGCTCCAGTCGCCCCGGTTGGGCCAGTTGCACCAGTAGCACCGGTAACGCCGGCAGGTCCAGTAACGCCAGTAGCCCCGGTAGGCCCGGTCGCTCCAGTAGGTCCAGTAGGTCCAGTGACACCAGTAGGTCCAGTTGAACCAGTTGCTCCAGTTGACCCGGTAGCACCGGTCGGTCCAGTGACACCAGTAGGTCCAGTCACACCGGTAGGACCAGTTACACCGGTAGGACCAGTTACACCGGTAGGACCAGTTACACCGGTAGGACCAGTTACACCAGTAGGTCCAGTGGCTCCAGTCGGCCCAGTAGCCCCGGTTGGGCCAGTAGCACCAGTAGGTCCAGTGGAACCCGTCGGACCGGTAGCGCCGGTAGGTCCAGTTGAACCCGTCGGCCCAGTAGCCCCCGTCGGACCGGTCGCTCCAGTTGGACCAGTTGCTCCGGTAGCCCCAGTTGGTCCGGTAGCACCGGTAGCCCCAGTAGGTCCAGTGACACCAGTAGGTCCAGTAATGCCGGTAGGACCAGTTACACCAGTCGGTCCTGTCACGCCAGAAGGCCCAGTTGCACCGGTTGGACCCGTCGCACCAGTCGGTCCAGCGGCTCCAGTTGGACCTGTTGGTCCAGTAGCACCGGTAGGCCCGGTCACTCCAGTAGGTCCGGTTACACCAGTCGGCCCGGTAGCCCCAGTGGGTCCAGTTATACCAGTCGGCCCAGTTGCTCCGGTTGGCCCAGTAGATCCTGTTACGCCGGTTGCACCCGTTGGACCGGTAGCACCAGTCGCGCCAGTAACGCCGGTAGGCCCAGTAGCCCCAGTCGGACCAGTTGACCCAGTCGGCCCAGTGGCGCCAGTAGGTCCGGTAGTACCAGTTGGTCCCGTAGCTCCGGCAGGTCCAGTTGCTCCAGCAGAACCAGTAGGTCCAGTCGCACCAGTTGCGCCGGTAGGACCAGTTTCACCAGTAGGTCCAGTCGCGCCAGTTGGACCTGTTGCTCCAGTAGCTCCAGTCGGTCCGGTAGCCCCAGTCGCGCCAGTAGGCCCAGTAGCCCCGGTTGAACCAGTAGCCCCAGTAGTCCCGGTCGGTCCAGTTACACCAGTAGGTCCAGTCACACCGGTTGGACCCGTCACACCAGTCGGCCCAGTCGGACCAGTAGCGCCCGTAGTCCCCGTCGCGCCAGTTGGACCAGTTTCACCAGTTGGTCCGGTAGTCCCCGTCGGTCCGGTAGAACCAGTTGGTCCTGTAGCTCCGGCAGGTCCAGTAGCTCCAGTCGCGCCGGTCGGCCCAGTTATACCAGTCGCGCCAGTTGGCCCCGTAGCACCAGTTGGTCCAGTCGCGCCAGTTGGCCCAGTAGCGCCAGAAGGTCCAGTTGGCCCAGTAGCTCCGGTAGGACCGGTCGCACCAGTCGGTCCAGTCGCTCCGGTTGGACCTGTTACACCAGTAGGTCCAGTTGCGCCAGCAGGCCCAGTAGGTCCGGTAGTTCCCGTTGCGCCAGTAGCGCCAGTCGGACCAGTAGCCCCGGTTGGGCCAGTTGCACCAGTAGGTCCAGTGGAACCCGTCGGACCGGTAGCCCCAGTAGCTCCGGTAGCACCTGTTACACCAGTAGGTCCGGTCGCTCCAGTAGGTCCGGTAGCGCCCGTAGCCCCCGTCGCACCTGTTGGACCAGTAGGCCCAGTTGCTCCAGTAGGCCCAGTCGCGCCGGTAGGTCCGGTCGTACCAGTCGGTCCAGTCGCTCCGATTGGACCTGTTGCTCCAGTCGCGCCGGTCGGCCCAGTTGCACCAGTAGGTCCGGTTACACCTGTCGGACCGGTAGCACCAGTCACACCAGTAGGTCCAGTAGCCCCAGTAGGTCCGGTCGGTCCCGTCGGCCCACCAGAAGCCCCCGTGGGTCCAGTCGGTCCAGTAGGCCCGGTAGGTCCAGTCGGTCCAGTAGGCCCAGTCGGCCCAGTCGGCCCGGTAGGCCCAGTAGGTCCAGAAGGTCCAGTTGGCCCAGAAGGTCCGGTCGGACTAACAGGACCTTCTAAAATAGATACATCATCAACTAGAACTTCAGCACCGCCAGCTAAAGTGTTTTTGCTGATAGACAAAATGGCAAGGTCTGTTCCAACGGGTGCTGTAATTGTTGTTCCAAAAGCTTTATACCAGACACCTCCAATCACATCAGGAAGGCTGCTTTCTGGAATACTTATTACAAGACCTGTTCCAAGAAAACTAAATGCGTTATCAAAATATGAAAGAACGATAGATATTACAGGATTGGGGGATGCTCCTAATTTTGCTAGATAAGCACTAACTTCTACAGGTTGGCTGAAATCTCCATAAATAGTTTGATATATAACTGATGTTCCATTTTGCAATTGCGCAGAATAAGTTCCTGTGTGGCTGAATAAAGATGTTATGGTTGCTTCAACAGCGTCCCACGGAGGGAAGGTCCCAGTTTCAAAACTACCATTTACTATAAGTTCAGTAGCCATTTTTATATTCACATCCTTAATTTCTTTGTTAAGACAGCTAGGACTAATATTAGATTATGCTATTTAGAACACTTATGTTCAGAATATATTTGATACTTGGGCTTATGTATGTTGAGAAAGAGTATATATATTTAAAAAACTAAATAGATGGAATGTGTCATTATTGAAATAACAAGCATATATATATAAGTAAACCAATTTAAACATATATCAATCATTTATAAAAATGAAAATCAGACCTGTATTCATTTATGTTAACTATTGTTCAGAACTTGATTATAGGTAATAAAAGATAAGGGAACCAAGCTACTTAATTTTCCTATTAAAAAATAAAGTGTGGGATTATTAAAGTAAAACATGCAGCAAGTATTAGTAAATTTGTATGCAGATATACTTTTTTTGTGTGAAAGCCATTAAATTATTAAAATGAGGAGGCTTGAGTCCATGCTTGTATTTAGTAGAAATTTGTACTAAATTCAGCACAGGGGAAATAATAATGGGTGAGGTAAATATAACTAACGGAAGAAAGAAAATAGTTTTTTTTTCTAAAGGTGATGATAACTTTATAATAGACATTATTGAAAAGTTATCAATTCAATATGAAACTTCAAAAGCTATAATTAAAGTATCAACTGACATGAAGATGATAGACAAGTGGATGAAGTGGGCTGATATTTGTTGGTTTGAATGGTGCGATGAACTTTTGATATATGCAAGCAAGTTAGAAATAGCAAAGCAAAAGAAAATTATATGTAGATTACATAGTTATGAAGCTTTTACATATTATCCTGCTCAGGTTAATTGGGAGTGTGTTGATAAGCTAATATTTGTATCAGAAGATATACAAAAATATGTCATAGAACACTTCAAAGTAAATAAAGGAAATACAATTGTGATACCAAATGGTGTTGATATGAGTAAGTGGTCTTATAAGCAGAGAGAACCTGGTTTTAATGTAGCTTATGTAGGATATATAAATTATAAAAAAGGGCCCATGCTTCTATTACACACAATAAAAGCTATTTACGACAAGGATAACCGCTATAAATTTTATATAGCAGGACAATTTCAAGATACAAGATACTTACTATACTTTCAGCAGATGTCTAAGGAATTTGGACTAGAGAATAATTTTTTTATTGAAGGCTGGCAGAAGGATCTTGATAATTGGTTGGAGGATAAGAATTATATACTGTGTACTAGCGTATTGGAATCCCAAAATATGAGTGTAATGCAGGCAATGGCAAAGGGTATAAAGCCTGTAGTTCACAACTTTGTTGGTGCTAAAGGAATTTATCCTGATGAATATTTATGGAATACAATTGATGAGGCTGTTTGCAATATTACAGAAGAGGGGTATAACTCTGATGAATACAGAAGCTTTATTGATATAAATTACTCTCTGGAAAAGCAGATTAATGCTATAGATAAAATGATTAATGAATTGATTATAAAGGATAAAGAGAATATTAGTTTTGATTATATAGAGTATTGGAATAATAGACTGAATTCGAATTTCAATATTGAAGGTGTAGGTAATTTTGGACTTGGAGAAATATACAATAAGTTATTATACAAATGCAGGATAGATATATGGGACGGCATTTTTAACAAGATACTTAATGAATCTAGAGACATAAGAGTATTGGAATTAGGTCCTGGAATAGGAATATTTACCGAGTACTTTTATAGAAAAGGTATTCAAGATTATGAAGCCATAGATATTTCATCAAAATCGTCAATTGAACTACAACACAGATATCCGAAATATCAATTTAAGAATGGAGATATTTGTGAAGATAGTCATTATGAAGGTGAATACGACTTGATATTTTGTGCAGATGTATTGCTTAATATTACAAATGAAAATCAATTTAAAAAAGCTATAAATAATATTTCAAGGCATTTATGTGCTGATGGCATTTGTATATTTTTTGAACCCATCAGTACAATCAATACAAAGAGCCAGTCACCCCAAGTAATAATTCGTGATAAAGAATATATAGAAAAAGTATTTATTGATAACAATCTTGTGTTAGTTGATATGCAGCCAGTGGTATTTTTTATGAACTATCCCTTTGATAGAAATCTACTAGGAAGAAAATCAAATAATGCACTTTATTTGTTTAATTTAATTTGCAGTATATTTAAGGATACCACCATTAGTAATCAAAATAAGCAGATTATTGGCGAATATCTGCTAAATAGGGATAGGCAACTAGTATATAATAATAAATTGGGATTATCTGAAAAGCTTCTTATTGTACAAAAATCAGAAATTAATAAAAATATTAACTTTGACCTAAGAGAGATATTAAATATAAAAAAAATAAATAGCAGACTAAAAGTACTTTCTTCAGCAATTTACAATAATGAAATACAACAACACAACTCCTTAAATAAAGTCATTGAACTTGTGAATTCATTAGAGGATTAAATATGAAGTTTAAATTTTATGCATTCATCGTTTCCTTCGCACATAAAAGCTGTAAGCAGTTTTTTTAGGTAAAGCAATCAAATAATGACAGTTTTCTATTTGGTTTATCTTGATAAATTTGAAAATAAAGTTTGTACGAACATGGTACATTTTCGAGCCACATAAACCACAATTGGTTTTTTATAATGGGTTTGAAATAAGAAGCAGGAGGAAGTTTTATGTTAATGCCATTGGTTACTATTGGGATTATTAATTACAATTGTTTAAAATACTTAGAAAAATGTGTTGATTCATATCTGAACCAGTCTTATCAAAACATAGAAATAATAATTGTGGACGACTGTTCAACAGATGGTTCAGTCGATAAAATAAAGGAATTAGAGCATTGTCACAAAAATATAAGCTGCATTTATCATGAGAAAAACAGCGGTGGACCATCACAGGCTATACAGGAAGTAATAAAACAAGCAAGAGGTAAGTATTTTCAGTGGATTGCTTCTGACGATTATGTGAATGAAGATGCTATCAAAAAATTTGTAGATTATTTGGAAAAAACCAATAAAGATTATGTCTATTGTAAATTTAATATCATTGATGAAAATAATACTGTTCGCTCACGTTGGAATTATTCTCTTCCTACACTCAATGAAATGGTTTATAGAATATTTACAAATTGTTCTGGAGTAATTCCTATGAACGGCTTATATAGACTTGAGTTTTTTAGAAAAAAGGATATTACTTGGAGTGTTTATAGAAATAATGAGTATTCCTGCGATACAATTAATTCACTTAACTTTATTAAAAATGGTATGGATTATGGCATTATAAAAGAAAGCCTGATTTATTATAGACTGCACCAAAATAACTATTCACATAATATTGAGCACAGAATTAAAACATCCTTTATTGTTTATGACTACATCATAAAGAATTTCAATGAAGAGATATATTTTCCCGCTATAGATTGGAAAAATTCAGAAAATAGAGAACAGCTGAAGAACTATATTATTGCTTCATATTTTTATAAAAAGATAACAGATTTTTTAAAATTAGAAACATTACCTAAGCATATAAAATACAGTATTACCAAAGAAAAGTTGGCAGAATGCGTAAGTGCTGCTATAGAGGAAGGAAGAGTATATATTTGCCAGGGATTAACTCAAGGAGATACTTTAAGAAAAGAATTAGTGGAATTAGAAAAAAGCTACAACAATCTTTTATTATGAATTGTGAGGGGACAACAAGAAATGGTGAAACATATTTTTGATATGTGCAATGTAGAAGAAGCTGAAAAATATAACGATATCATTTCTTCTCTGCAAGGCAGAAATGTTGTATTGTATGGTGCTGGTGGTATAGGATTTATAACAAGCAATATTCTAAAGGATAAAGCTTGTAATATTTGCAATTTTATTGACGATGACAAAGCTAAACAGGGTACATATGTAAATGGAATTAAGGTTGTAGCCCTTGAAGACGTATGCGTAGAAGATGCTATTATACTGATATGTTTGCCTAATCCTATGGAAGTTTATAATAGGCTTATAGGTTTAGGATATAAATCTGTTAAATACTATCCTATAATGATGAGTGAAAAGGGTTTTTATGATGTATCCTTGCTTATAGAAAATCAGAATAAAATTGAGAGTGTGTTTAATCTATTAGCAGACGACTTATCAAAATTGGTGCTTAGTAATATTTTAAAACATAGGGCTACTATGGATTTCACATATTTAAATAGCATTGTAAGTCAAAATCAGTATTTTCCTAATGATATTTTCATACTAAATGATAAAGAGTGTTTTGTAGATGGAGGAGCATATAACGGAGAAACAATAGCTGCTTTTATTGATGAGACTAATAATAAATTTAGATATATATATGCTTTTGAACCTGATTTGCTAAATTATAATAAAATAAAAGAAACTACAAAAAACATAGACAGCAATATTCTTAAACTATTTAATGCTGGTCTTTATTCTAAAACTGGAGAGATAGGCTTTAATAGTAATGGTAACAGCGCTTCTTCTATTTGTGAGACAGGCAAGGATATCATTTCACTAATAAAGCTTGATGAAGTTGTTGGTGACAATAAACCAACCTATATAAAGCTGGATATCGAAGGTGCTGAAGAAGAAGCACTATATGGAATGAGAGACACTATTTCAAGATATTGTCCAAAACTAGCTATCTCAATTTATCATAAAGCTGCTGACTTATGGGAGTTGCCTTTATTAATTCTCAAGTTATTTCCTTCTTATAAAATTTATATGAGGCATTATTCAAATGGTTTGCATGAAACTGTTTGCTACGCTATATAGATAAATATACAGAAATATTTATTTTCAAAGAGTTTATTGTGATTATTTGATGCGCTGTAAATCAGCGAGATGGGAGATTGTATGTTTACTGGTAAAACGCTTCTCATCACAGGGGGTACAGGTTCCTTTGGAAATGCCGTTCTTAACAGATTTATTAATACTGACATAAAAGAAATACGAATTTTTAGCAGGGATGAGAAAAAACAAGATGACATGCGCCGTGAACTGAATAATGACAAGGTTAAATTTCACATAGGAGATGTTAGAGATTATAACTCATTATTCAAGACTTTAAAGGGAGTTGACTATGTTTTTCATGCAGCTGCTTTAAAGCAGGTGCCTTCTTGTGAATTCTATCCAATGGAAGCTATTAAAACAAATATATTAGGAACGGATAATCTTTTAAATGCAGCAATTGAAAATAAGGTAAAAAAAGTTGTTGTACTTAGCACTGATAAAGCTGTTTATCCCATTAATGCAATGGGAATGTCAAAAGCTATGCTAGAAAAGGTTATGGTGGCTGCTTCAAGAAATGTAAATGATGATGAAACTATTTTATGTGGAACAAGATATGGCAATGTTATGGCCTCAAGAGGATCTGTTATTCCATTATTTATACAACAAATAGTAGAAGGCACACCTATTACTGTAACTGACCCCAATATGACAAGGTTTATGATGACTTTAGAAAATGCAATTGATTTAGTCCTATATGCTTTTTTAAACGCAAGACAAGGAGATATATTTGTTCAAAAGGCTCCGGCTGCTACAATTTTGGAATTGGCTTCTGCTTTAAAGGATATTTTTAATGCAAAAAATGAAATAAAGATTATAGGCACTAGGCATGGCGAAAAATTATACGAGGCATTATTGACGAGGGAAGAAATGGCGATAGCTGAGGATTTGGGAGACTATTACAGAATTCCTGCTGATAACAGGGAACTGAATTATGAAAAATATATCAGCTGTGGAAAAAGTATCTCTTCTGATTTTAAGGATTATAATTCTCATAGTACAAGAAGGTTAACCTATGAAGAGTTAAAGAAACTGCTCCTTAGTCTAGATTATGTCCAAAAAGAGTTAAAAAGGTTTAAAGGTTAACATAATGTCTGGATATACAAACTCCTAATAATATAAGAAATCTGACTATTATTATATTAAAGACGAGGGGGGATTGAGTCCACGCCTGTGAGCTTATTCGATTAGAATTAAATGTTAGGTATGGACATAAATATGTTGAAAGTAATGACTATATTAGGAACACGGCCTGAACTTATAAAATTAAGCAGAGTTATTGATAAGCTTGATACTTATACAAATCATATACTTGTACATACAGGGCAGAATTTTGACTACGAACTTAATGAAGTATTTTTTAAAGAAATGAGAATAAGAAAGCCACAGTATTATTTAAATTGTGCAGGAAAAACAACAATAGAGACAATTGCTAATGTACTGATTAAAACAGATGACGTGTTAGAAGCAGAGAAACCAGATGCTGTATTAATATATGGAGACACTAATAGCTGCTTGTCTGCTATTGCAGCTAAGCGTAAAAAGATACCAATATTCCATATGGAAGCAGGTAATCGTTGCTTTGACCATAGAGTCCCCGAAGAAATAAACCGCAAAATAGTAGATCATTTAAGTGATATCAATATGCCAATATCAGAACATGCAAGAAGGTATTTGCTTCAAGAAGGCATCAAGGGTGAGACCATAATAAAAATCGGGTCATCAATGAAGGAAGTATTTGAATATTATAAAAATGATATTGATAAATCAGAAATATTAAATAGCATGCAGTTAAAACCTAAAGAATACTTCGTGGTTAGTGCACACAGAGAAGAAAATATTGATTGGGCAGATAATTTTAATAATTTAATTGAAACGCTAAATGCTATTGCAAATAAATTCAAAAAAAGAATTATTGTATCTACTCATCCAAGAACCATGAAAAAAGTAGCTTTGCAGGATAAAGCAATTTTTGCCCCTCAAATTGAATGGTTAAAGCCTTTAGGCTTTTTTGATTATATAAAACTTCAAACTAACGCGTTTTGTGTAATATCAGATAGTGGAACTATTACAGAAGAGGCGTCCCTACTGTCTTTCCCTGCTATTACTATAAGAAATGCACATGAGAGACCTGAAGGCATGGATGAAGGTGTACTAATTCTATCTGGACTAAAAGCAGATAGGGTTATACAGTCTATTGACATTGTAACTGGATATGGAAATAGTGAAATTTCTACTAATAATAATCAGAATAATTTATTATATGAAAAGGCAGGTTCCGAGCAAACTTCTGCACTAAAACATGTTTTCAGTGCAGATTTGGTAGATGATTATAATGTCACTAATGTATCTGATAAGGTAGTAAGAATAATTATGAGCTATAGGGATTATATCATTCAAACTGTGTGGAGGGGGATGGAGTGATAAATGGGCAAGAAAAAGATATTAATCTTAGGTTCAACAGGAATGGCCGGACATGTAATAACTACATATTTTGAAGAAAGTGGAGCCTATGAGGTATTTAATCTTGCACATAAGAAAAAACTGAATGAAAAAACATATGTACTTGATGTAACAGATTTTACTGCATTTGAAGCTTTTTTAAATAAAGAGGATTTTGATATCATAGTAAACTGTATTGGTATATTGAACCAATATGCAGATGCAAATAAGGCCAAAGCCATTTTACTGAATTCATATCTGCCGCATTTTTTGGAAAATAAGTTTAGAAATACGCAAGTCAAAATTATTCACTTAAGCACTGATTGCGTATTTTCGGGTAAGACAGGTTCTTACACAGAGACAGCTTTTAAGGATGGAGATTCATATTATGACCGTACAAAGGCTTTAGGTGAGATAGTTGATGGGCGTAATTTGACCTTTAGAACATCTATTATTGGACCAGACATAAATCATGATGGAATTGGACTTTTTAATTGGTTTATGAAATCAAAAGGAATAATTAATGGTTATGTAAACTCTATTTGGACAGGTGTAACAACTATTGAACTGGCAAAGGCGATAGAAAAGGCTATAGAAAAAGATATTTCAGGGTTATATCATTTAGTATCTAAAAAGAGCATAAATAAATATGAGCTACTTTTGCTAATCAAAAATATTTTTAATAAAAATGATGTTCGTATTGATAAATATCACAATGAACTTATAGACAAGAGCTTAATTAACACTCGTAGTGATTTTGATTATGATGTAATAGATTATAGTAAAATGATATCTGAAATGAAAAAATGGATTTTAGCTCATCCTACTTTTTACACCCATTATTCTAAATAAGGCTTATTAAACGACAGCAAGCAAGATTATTTTTTCCATTAATATATTTGTGTTTTGGTAAGAATGTTTTTAAATCTTGATTATATAATTGGACAAATGAAGAATTCATTAATTATTAAAAAAATGTAAAATTATTAACTTATGAGAAATGAGAAACCCTTTTGTATACATAAAGTGATTCTTGATAAAATAGATTGATTTAGCCTGAAAATTGGTATAAGTAAGTTTAGAAAAATGAAATAACAATAGTAACGAAGGTTTATGTAAACATATAATTGGTATAACTCAATATGTGTTTTGTAAGCCTCTTTTTTATTAAATACATTTACTAGACTAATTATTGTAAATATCAACTGAATGAAGAATATGTATTTATATAATAATGAAATTTATTTATAAATCGACACTAAAATATGTAAAAAAATAAATTAAAGATTTTTAAATTCATTATTAGTAAAATAGTGACAAAAATTAATATTTTGGTATAAAATTATATTGATTAGCATAAACAACTTTGTATATTAGATAAATACAATAATGCATTATGTTAAATAATATGTTAAAATAGGATAATTAAGAAATATATTGCTATATTTGAGGCGTAAATATGCAGTCCTTAATATAAATTTTGGAGGCGCTATGAGACAAGATAACTTCATCTTTCCAAAGAACAAAAAGAAGTATTTCAGAAAATTCAGCAAAATTAAATCTGTTGCTGCATATTTGCCAGAAAAAGTTGTAACAAATGATGACATAATAAATGCTAATAAGTTAACCATGAAAGACAGTGTAATTCGTAAATCTATTGGCACTTATCAACGAAGAGTTGCAGATGATCACGAAGTTGATTCGGATATACTAGCTCGTGCTGCTCAAAGTTGTATGACTAAGGCAAATTTACATGTTGATAAATTATCAAAGATAATTGCAACTAAATTTTTTGGGGACAACCTATTACCAATGACTGCTAGCATGGTACAAAGAAAATTAGGATGTTCATATGCGACTCAATCATTTGATGTAGATGGTGGTGTAACTTCTTTTTTACATGCCATTGACCTTGGAACACGTTATATTAACAGCGGCGATGAATATGTTCTTATTGCTTCAGGAGGAATATGTAATAGATTAATCAGTAAAACCGATCCAAGAGTTGCATTTCTATTTGGGGACGGCGCAGCATCAGTATTACTTGAGTTTTCCGATGAACCTCACTTTCTAGCCAGTTATTTTTATACAAACCATACATATTATGAAATTGCTGCTACACAAAAACTAAAACCCGAGTATACAAAAAAGTACTTTGAAAAGGGTGACTTTTCTCTATTTTATGATTTCTATCATATGGATAACTGGAAAATTGCCGAAGAGTTCTATAAAATTGCAGCTATTACAGTAAGGGATTACCTTCTTGAAGAAAGTAACCTAAAAATGAGTGATATAGATCTTGTACTTGTTACCGAAAACAATAAGCCTATTTGGGAAATTACTTTAGATGCTTTAGGTGTAGAAAAAGATAAGAGCATTTCATTAATACATAAATATGGTAATACAATGTCTGCAATGCTTCCTCTGCTTTTAAATGAAGCATACAGCACAGGACGCATTGAAACAGGCATGAATATTTTGATGCTCTCACATGGTGAGGGATTTAGTGGAGGTGGTATGATCTATAGAGTTTAGCATCAGCTACTGCATATTAATGCATTAGTAGAAGTTTGTTGTGCTTAATATTGAATAGGGGGAAGTAGTTATGACGAAAGATGATATTTACAAAAAAATGAAGGATATTCTAGTAGAATATTTTCGGCTAGATGAAGATGAAGTTACTCCAGACACCCATTTAATAGATGATTTGGGTGCAGATTCTATTGCTATTGTTGAGATGAGTTTTCGTATTTCAGAATGTTTTTCTGTTCCAATTGTTGAAGCAGATGAAGATCTTCTTGTAGTAAAGAATATGGCAGAAGAAATATATAATCAAATTAATAAAAATGGGTAATCTCAATAAATAGTAAAGAGGCTGTAAAATATGAAAACAACTATTAAATATCCACCGATAAGTGATTTGCATGTAACACGGTATTCGAAGATACTATCAACAGGTTCTTACTTACCGGATAATATTGTAACAAATGAGGATATTATCAAACGCTATAACTTAATTGCTACTGATAGAGCAGTAAGATACTCTATAGGTATAAGTGAACGTAGATGGGAAAATAAAAATTTGGATGTTTCTGATTGTGTAGCTCTTGCAGCTAAACAATGTTTAGAGAGAGCTAACATTAGTATAGAACAAGTTGATCGTATTATTTATTCAAAATTATTAGGTGATTACAATGTGCCGGCAACAGCAATAGGAATGCTTAAAAAGCTGAATGCAAAAAATGGCATTCCTGCATTTGATTTGACGGCTGCATGCAGTGGTTTTATCCATGCAATGGATATGGCAATACGTTATATAGATTCAGGAGACGATTATGTCTTAATACTTGGTGGTGGACTGACAAGTTGGGCATTAGCTAATGATTTTAATAAAATTGATACCCGTACTGTATTTTTAATGGGAGATGGAATAGCCGCAATGCTTTTAGGCGTCAGTAAAGAAAAACATTTTCTCAGTTCCTATATTCAGACAGATAATACTCATTACGAAGTAGGATATATGCCCCTTGGTTTGTCTTTGTTAAATTCCAAAGAAAGTTTATCTAGTGATATGTTCGGAATGAAAATTGACAACGGAAGAATACTTAATGAAAATGCCATTGAGTCTGCAGTAGTTACTGTAAATCGATTATTGGAATCCTCGAAATTAACTATTGATGATATAGATTTTGTTGCCACATCTGACCAGACCACTCAGCTTTGGGAAGGACAGCTAAAAGCTCTTAATATACCTCTTGAAAAGAGTGTTAGCCTATTCCATAAACAAGGAAATACAGCTTCAGCTATGAGTGCTCTTAATCTTGATGAACTAATTAATTCAGGCAGGCTGAAAAGGGGAATGACAGTTTTAATGATGGCACACGGAGCAGGTGCTAGTGGGGGAGGAGTAATATTTAAATACTAAAATTACTAAAATAGAGAAAATTAAAATCTAGAGCAAGATCATATATTAAAATTTGTAGAATAGGAAGGAGCGGTTAAGATGAATTGTTGTGATTACCTATTCAATATAAGCAATGAACTTTTAGACAATGAAGTAATAGTGGATTCGGAAAATGGCAGAAGGTACACCTATAGAGAGTTACAGATTGCTGTTAAAAAATTTGCAAAATACTTGATGGATAGAGGGTTTAAAAAGGGATCGACTATCGCAATTCACTTGTACAATGGTTCAGAGACTGTAATTGCATATCTTGCTTGTCAATATTGCGGAATAATTTCCTGTATAGTAGATCCAATGTTTAAGCCTTTTGAATTGCAGTACTATTTAGAGGATTCGAAGTCAGTTTGCTTAATTACTTTTATGAAAAATGATAAGGATATAAAAGAAATAGGCTTAGATATTACCATAATGCATGATACTGATGTGGATATGGTATGTGATGGTATAGATTTTGAACAGATTGAACAGGAGCCTCATGATGTTTCCGAGGATGAAGTTTCAATAATTCTATATACGTCAGGCTCAACATCTAAACCAAAAGGAGTTATGCATAATGTATATAGGTGCAAAGCTCATGTAGCAATTCAACAGGAGATAGGATATACATTTAAAGAAAGCGACAGGCTGGTATGTTTTGTGCCATTTTCACATGCATATGGATGTGTGGACATTTTGTTTGATGCAATGGAATATGGTGCATGTGTTGTCATGATGAGATCCTTTCAACCACAAAAGCTTGCAAGGCTCATTGAGAGTGAAGGGATTACACATCTTTTTGGAGTTCCTACTCATTATGCTCAATTGCTTAGATATGACTCCATAATTCCTCAGCTAAAGAAGCTAAAGGCTGCATTTGTTGCGGCAGCGCCTTTAAATCATACTACAGCTATACAATGGGGAGAGAAGACAGGAATATATCTGAATGAAGGCTATGGATTATCTGAAACATGTACACTTACAATATTCAGAGATAGTTCTATTGCAATAACGCCAGGTAATGTGGGAAAGCCGACAACCAAGGTAGCTACAGTAGAAATTGTAGATGAGAGTGGAAATCCTCTCGGTCAAAACGAGGTTGGAGAGATAAGAGTAAAGGGACCTAATGTAATGTTAGGTTATTGGAATAAACCAGAAGAAACTAGTAAAAAATTAAAGGACGGATGGTTTTATACAGGCGATTTTGCTTATAAGAACAGTAACGATGAGTTTATCTTATGCGGAAGAAATACAGAGTTTATAAATGTCGCTGGTATAAAAGTTTCACCTATTGATGTAGAGTCAGTATTAAATCAACATCCATTTGTATCAGAATCAGCTGTTATTAGTCAGAAAGATGAGATGTATGGAGAGGTTGTAAAAGCCTTTGTTGTACTAAAACCAGAGAAAACACTTACTGAAAGGGAACTCATAAAGTTTGTTTCAAGCAAACTTTCAAGTTTTTCAGTTCCCAAAAGTATTACATATATAGAGCAGTTCCCAAGAAACAATATTGGCAAAATTGATAAAAATGCATTATCCAAGTATTAATCTAAGAATAGAATTAATACCACAAAAATATTGAAATCTTAGATTGTTAAAAAATTGACTAAGTAGAAAATGGGGGGGTATTTCTGTGTCTAATTATAGATATTCAGATAACGGAATTGCAGTAATAGGAGTAGGTGGAATTTTCCCTGATGCTGCAGATGTAAATCAGTTTTGGAATAATATTCTTAACAAGAAAGTTTCTATAAAAAGAATACCCGATGAAATAATAAATAGTGAAATATTTTTTCGCCCTGAGTTATATGGAAAAGTAGATAAAATGGATAAAACATATACTCATATTGCAGGGCTTATAGATCATCAGGTATATTCAAAATCAAGTTTTAAGCATAAAATTCCTCCAGCTGTTGCGGAACATATGGATAGGAACCAGATGGCAGCAATATATTGTGTTGATCAGGCTCTTGAATCAATGGGAGAAAATGCGCTTCCAAAAGAGCATACCGCAGTTATTCTCGGAAATGGATTACCAGGAATTAAGTATGATCAAATCCTTCAAAGAATTAACTTTCAGGAGATTGAATACTATCTTAAGAATAATTCTCTTGTGCAGGGAAAGTTTTCACCTGATGAATTAAATGAAGTCATCAATAAATTAAAGGATGAATTCCTTAAAGGTACTATACAAATAACTGAGGATAGCTCTCCTGGAGTTTTGCCCAATATTGTTGCAGGCCGATTAACAAATGTCTTTGACTTATGGGGCCCATCATTTACAGTGGATGCAGCATGTGCTTCTTCACTTGCAGCTATTGCATGCGGGGTTGAAGGACTAATAAGCAGGGAATATGATGCAGTAATAGCTGGAGCTGCAGATGTTTCAGTTTTAGCACCTGGATTAAGTCTGTTTTCGGGAATAAATGCGTTGTCACCCGATGGCTCATATCCTTTTGATTCTCGTGCGAATGGATTTGTAATTGGTGCGGGTGCAGGAGTTTTTATATTGAAACGTCTTGGCGATGCCATTCAAAATAAAGATAAAATACTTGCTGTTATTTCTGGGTATGGAAGAGGCAGTGATGGTAAGGGCAAATATATAGCAGCACCTAGTGAAGAGGGTCAAGTAAGAGCTATAGAGATGTCTACTAAAATGGCAGGATACACTGTTGATACAATAGAAATGATTGAAGCACATGGTACGGGAACCCAAGTGGGAGATCCTGCAGAAGTAAATGCTTTGAAAAAGGCATTTAATAACTTAGGGTGCACAAGAAAAGAATTTTGTGGTATAGGTTCAGTAAAATCAAATATAGGGCATTTGCGCTCTGCTGCAGGAGTACCTGGTGTTTTAAAGGCAGTACTAGCCTTGAATAGTAAGATACTACCTCCTACTGCAAATGTGCAGGAAGTAAATCCAAAGCTGAAGCTTGAAGGCTCTCCTTTCTATGTACTAAGAGATAAGAAACAATGGGAGGCAAACAGCAAGTATCCAAGAAGGGCAAGTGTAAGTGCTTTTGGATTTGGAGGTGCAGACTATCACCTTTCCCTTGAAGAGTATAGAGAAGAATTTGTAAGTAAATCCTATAACATTCCTTATTCAATTCAGAAAAGAGACGAGAGTATTGCCACAACCACAATTAATAGGGAAGATGCAATTGTACAAGAGGCTGTTTTATTTTCAGCAGATACAATAGATTTACTAAAAAATGAATATGAAAAATTTGTTTCTATATTAGAAGCAGATATAGAAAAGGGCTTCAGTAAGCTGGTTTTCAATAATAACTCTAATGTTAGCTATGGCAAAAATTTAAGACTTTCACTAATGGCAAGTAATATTTCTGAACTCAAAAAGAGATGGGATACCTTTATAAAATTATATGAAAGTGACCGCATTGGTAATAAAGAAGAATTGCTTCTAGCTGGAATAAGCTTTGGAACAGGTAAAGAGATAAATCCTGAAAATATTGCAATATTATTTCCTGGACAAGCATCCCAATATGCTAACATGGAAAAGGACTTATACAATAGTTTTCCTGCATTCAAATCTGTATATGACAGTTTTGATGCAATATGGCAGTCCAATTATAAAGATACTGTTTCTTCAATGGTATTTGGAGATGATATAGAAAAGATTGATAATACAATTAAGGAGACACAAAACACACATCCTGCAATTTTTATCAGCAGCTATTGTATGTATAAGCTATTTAAAGATATGGGCTTAGAAGCTGGATATATGGTGGGTCATAGTCTCGGTGAGATAAGTGCTTTAGCTGCAAGTGGTATGATTTCCTTCAGGGATGCTGCAACTCTTGTTGGTAAAAGAGGTTATTCTTTTGCTTCAATTCCAGAAGACAAGCGCGGTAAAATGGTTAGTATAAAAGGTTCACAGGATGAAGTTAAAAGTCTGCTCGAAAAATCAGGGCTTGAAATCTTTATTGCCAATATAAATTCACCTACTCAGACTGCAGTTGGCGGTGATGCAGAAGAAGTTAAAAAGCTTGTAGAATTGTTAAGCAATGAAAAGATAACACACACTGTACTAAAGGTATCTCATGCTTTCCACTCACCTTTAATAAACAGTGCTGCAGACAGCTTCTATAATGAAATTAAGGATATTAAATTTAAGACCGGTAATGCAAAGGTTATTGCAAATCATTTGGTGGATTATTATCCAGCAAATAGTGATACAGCGAAGATACCACAGCTGCTAAAGGAACAAATAACTAATCCAGTAAGGTTTGTTGAATCAATAAATAAGCTTTATGAGGATGGTGTGAGGCTATTTGTAGAAATAGGGCCAGGTACAGTTCTTAGCAATCTTACAAAGGATATATTGTCTGGGAAGGATATAAAAGTTATTACTACAAATTTAAAAAAGAAGAATGACCTAGAGTGCTTGAACAGGGCTATTGGTGAATTATTTGCTGCTGGTGTACATATTCAGGTTCTATCGCCAATTGACAGAATATCTCAAGCGCAAAACTCACAGGTATTTAGTAAAGCTGTTAGTGAACCAATTTCGGAAAATATAAATAATATAGAAGCTAAGACAGCTAGCGTAGCTTATAGTGTACCAGATAAATCAGTGTATACTGCACCAGAAAATTTAGTACCTTCTAAAAGGTTGGTTTATAGTGGTGTTTCAATTGGATTGCCAGGTACATATAAAAAGATTTTTAGTGATGATAACTTTGATTTGCTTTTTGAGGGCAGAAATTTAATTGAAAGATTAACAGATGACGAGCGCTTGAGTATGGCAGAACTCAATATTACTAGACTTGTTAAAAGCGAGCAAGGTTCTGAGTTCAAGACACTATCTTCAATAAATGAAGTTATAGCTTTGGCAGGTAAAATCGGAAACATAGATATGGATGAATATTTGGTGGATGCCGATATTCAAAAGCAAATGACAAAGACAGTATGTATAGCTGTCGCTGCAGGATACGAAGCATTAGCTGATGCTGGAATACCTTTGGTGAAAGAATCAAAGGTAACTTCAAATGGCTCTATCCTTGAAGGCCGATATTTATTGCCTGAAGAAATGAGAGAGAGCACAGGAATAATATTTGCTAATGGTTTTCCTATGATTGAGCCTTTCATTCAAGAGGTATCCAAATTTATTGCATATAAATTCGGGAAAAAATCCAGACAGGAAATGATTGATTTCTATGGGCAAATAATTAATCATACCAGTGACTATAATGTTAAGAAGCAATTATCTGATTGGTTTACTCTGAATTACTCAAGGCTTAGTGATTGTTCTGGAGAAGAGGATATATATAGCTTTAATTCAGACTTTATGAGCCAAGTTGCATCACAGGCAAACAATCGTTTAGCTCAGTTTATTGGTGCATCAGGGCCAAACTTCCAGATAAACGCTGCATGCTCGTCTACAGCATATGCAATATCGTTGGCTGAGGATATGATTCGTGCTGGACGTGCTGAAAGAATGATAATTATAGGAGCAGACAATGCGTCTTCAAAGGAAAGTCTTAAGTGGCTTGGTGGTGGATTCCTGTCTGCAGGTGCGGCAACTACTTCTGAGGATCTTTATAGTGCAGCAGTACCTTTCGATAATAGACGTAATGGTATGATAATTGGTGCTGGCGCTGTAGGTCTTGTGATAGAAAAAGAAGAACTGGTAGAGGCTCGAGGAATGGCTGGAATATGCCGTATTGTGGGTACTCATGCATTCAATATGGCTGGACATCAGACAAAGATTGATGCTGCAAAATTCAGTGAAGAGTTGGAGCGGTTTATTACAAAAATGGAGAAGGAAAATGGATTTAGCAGAGATGAGATAGCGCCAAATACCGTTTATTTCTCACACGAAACATATACACCTAAAAAGGGTGGTTGCTCACAGACCGAAAAGATTTCTCTGGAAAAAGTATTTGGAAGTAAATTTAAGGATATTCTTATATGCAATACGAAAGGTATGACAGGACATACAATGGGAGGTTCTATTGAAGAGGCTGTTGCAGCTAAGTCTCTACAATACCAGAAGGTTCCTCCAATAGTAAATTATTTGGTTCCAGATCCCGAATTAGCTGGACTTAAGCTTTCAAAGGGAGGCAATTACCAGTTTAAGTATACTCTCAGATGTATAGCAGGTTTTGGAGGACAGGGGAATTACAATTTACTAGAGAGAATAGCTGTTGGTGAAAACCGAATTATTAATGCTTCTAAATATGAAGAATGGCTTAGAACGATTGCGACATCAGCTGATGCAGTTTTATCAAAGGATGGTCGCTTGTTGGTGCTTAAGTCACAAAAGAGCATAGAGTCTTCTAGCGAAAGAGTTTTGGCAGAAGGCTTGGGAGCAATTGACCAAGTAAACACTATAAATATACATAAAAATAATTTTGAACAGGATTCTGATATCGTTGATAAGGCTGACAAGAGTACTGTGATTAGTTCAAAAATACTAGACAAAAAAAGTGTTATTGATAGTATTTTAGATATTTTTTCAGAGGTTACAAAGTATCCTAAGGATATGCTTGATCTAGATATGGAAATGGAAGCTGATCTTGGAATAGATACAGTTAAACAGGCTACTATTTTTGCAATGGTATGGGAGAAATTTGGAATTGAAAGAGATGAAGGAAATAGTATTTCAAATTATCCAACAATAGGTCACATTATTGATCTAGCGTACTCAAAGTTGCAAAATGTATCTGCTCATACTGTGACTGAGTCTTTTGAGCAGCAATCAAGTGCAATTGACAAATCAAATAATGTTCCCAAAAGTGATGCTTATTCTGGAAGTATATATTCAAAGGATAAAGTTCGAGATGAAGTATTAGCAGTTATTTCTGAGATATCAAAATATCCAACAGACATGCTTGAATTAGATATGGAAATGGAAGCTGACTTGGGAATTGATACAGTAAAACAGGCAACAATCATATCAATTCTTTGGGAGAAGTTTGCTCTACGTAGGGAGGATGGAGAAAATGTTACCAATTATCCAACAATAGGTCAGGTTGTTGAACTTATATATTCCAAGCTGCCAAGACAATTTGATAATACAGAGAAAACAAAGGAGCATACATTTCAAGCAGATTCAGATACTATAAATAATACTAGCAGCACTTCAAAGAGTAATTTAGAAGCAGAAGTCCTATTGACTATTTCTGAAATATCGAAATATCCTACTGATATGCTTGATGTCAGTATGGAAATGGAAGCTGATTTGGGGATTGATACAGTAAAACAAGCAACCATTATTTCAAATTTATCTGAAAAGTATGATATTAAAAGAGAAGAATGGCCACAGGTATCGGGGCTGCTTAAGATTAAAGATATCATAAATACTTTGGAGAAGATATTAAATAAAAGATTATCGAAAGATATACCACAAGCAGTTGCTTATGAGGAAGCGGCAGCAACTGTTATACAAGAAGTAAGTACTAATATTGATGAAGTTGTTCTTAAAATAGTAGCAAAGCATACCGCATACCCTACGGAAATGATTACTCCTGATATTGAAATAAAACAGGATTTAGACCTTGACGATAAAAAGTTACTAGAAATAGTAACAGATATTAATAAGAGTCTTAATCTTAATGTTTTAAATAAGGCCAGTATAGATGGTATAAATAGCGTTAAAGAACTTATTGATTATTTTTATAATGTAGCTTCAAATGAAAAAAAAGTGGAATCTGCTGACTCTGACGAAGAAAAAAATTCTTCTCAGCTTATTTGGCAGGTCCCAGTACTAATTGAACAGGAACTTCCTGAAAGGGATATTGATATTAGTTCCAAAAATGTGTGTATTATTGGAGATAATGAGAGTTTCGTAACTAAGCTTGCTAATAGTCTCAAAGAGAAGGCTAATGATATATTTACATTAGTATTTGAGAAGCAAATGTCAGAGGATGATTTAGAGAAGGTTGTGAAAGAGTATATAGCCAAACCTATAGATATAATTATTGATTGCTCACATTTAGGTGATGATATTAGTTTTCACAGCTTGAGCCTGGCAGAACAAAAAGAAATTTTACAGCTGAGTGCAAAGGCTAGATTTATATTCTATAGGGAAGCAGCTCAGCAAATAAAATTTTTAGCTGTCAGAATATTATGTGCAGTATCAATTGATGGAGGAATGGGTTACTTAGATAATGCTTATAAAATCATAGATCCATCTTTTGGTGCTATAACAGGCTTTTATAAAGGGCTGAATAGAGAATGGATTAATTGCACAATCAAAATAGTTGATTTTGAAAGAGAACTTATAAATTCTACAGATGAAATGGCAACATGTATAATAAATGAAATTGAGACAGCTGGATTTGACTATGAAATTGCCTATAACTCTAATAAGAGAATGGTTGTAAGAATAGGCGAGCTTAATGAGAATCAACTATTATCAACAGAAATAATCGATAATAGACATTTTTTAATAACAGGCGGAGCATTAGGTATAACAGCGGAAATAACTAAAGAGCTTACAAAGAAATATAAAGGATGTTTTACAATACTAGGCAGAACAGAACTGCCAAGTGATATAGATGAATTAGCTAGGTTAGATGAACAGCAATTATTCAAAAAGAAGACTGAAATACAAGAAAAGCTGGCTAAAAAACATAAAAGGGTTACACCTATACTTATTCAGACTGAATTTGAAAAACTGACAAAAGCTATAGAGATTCATAATATGCTAAAAACACTTAAAGTATCAGGTAATAGTATTATTTATATTAGCTGTGATGTAGGAAACGAAAAGTCTGTAAAGAAAGCAGTTGACAAAGCTGTTAAGAAGCATGGTGCGGTTAATTGCTTAATTCATGGAGCAGGTATTGATAGAAGCCACTTTATTAGACAGAAATCTACTAAAGAGTTTGAGGAAGTATTTGATACAAAAGTATTAGGCGCCTGCAATTTACTAAAATTCTGTGACTCGGAGGAATTAAAAGAGGTTGTACTATTTTCCTCCATATCAGGTCGGTTTGGTAATGAAGCACAGCTTGATTATTGCGCTGCAAACAGTTTCTTAAATGTTTTAGCAAAATCATTAAAAACAAGAAAACCGGATATTAAGACAGTGAGTATTGTTTGGTCTGGCTGGAAGGATATTGGAATAGCAGCAAGAAATGAATACCTTAAGCAAAATGCTTCAAAGCTAGGAATAAAGCTTATTAATACAAAGGCTGGCGTAGATGGCTTTATTAAATTATTAGAAAGTAAAATGGAACTTTGTGAAGTTATTCTCAGCGAAGGTCTTGAAAACTTGACCGATTCACGATTGTTCATTAATGAGTTAGAAAATGCAGTTCTGATTGACAGAGTTGAGAAAAGAGGAAATGTTATAACTAAAGCCTATAAGACCTTCTCTGTAAGAAAGGATGCATTGATTGATCAACATAGACTTAGAAATGTTCCGCTATTGCCTGCTGCTTGCATTATGGAACTTTGTACTGAGTACTTTGCTCTGCAGGCCGGTAAACAGGATAACTATTGCTTGCGTAATTTGGAATTTATAAATCCATTTAAGCTTTTCCATGACAAGGACAGGGAATTATTTATTGATGGACAGCCTGACAATGATGGTTGGAAGATATCAGTACATTCCTTCTTTAAGCCACAAAAGATTGGTAAAGAGACTTTGATAACTCATGGGGGAATGTTTGTATCAGGCAAGGTTGAGAATTATGAGGACATGTATCCATTAAATTGGGAATGGGTTAAAAATAATGAATTTAGTATTACTAGCAAGCTTGACCTAAAGGATATTTTGCTGGATAGTGCGGGGAATCAGATTTTAAACCTTGGACCATTATACTGGAGGATGGCTGAAACTGAGGAATTAAGGAAAATAGATAATTTCCTTCATAGCGATAAAGGGGTTATTTTCCCAGAGTTGTTCCCAACAGAACAAATCTATGAAAAGAATTATCCTCTTGACAAGCTGCTTATAAATCCATGTTTTATAGATGCGATGTATCAAGGGGCTGCTCAGGATTGTGTTACAAAGAAAAATAACATATATTTGCCATGGAAGGTTGAGGAGTTTGGTATTCTTAAGGTTCCAAAGCAGGATGGTTTCTTCAGGGTTTTTGCAGAAGCTGTAGCTGAGGATGAAGAGTACCGTACCTATCGTATAGCAATATTAGATGATAAGGATGAACTTTGCAGCTATGCTAGAAATGCAACCTTCAGACTCATAAACCAGTAAATATAAATTAAAAAGGCAATACCCTCCTTGTGATATAGAGATAAAAAAAGAAAGAAGTATGAAAAGGATAGCATAAAGTGTAATTAATATACAAGTTAAGTACAGAGGGATGATAAAGCATAGAGGGTATTGCCTTATTAACTCAAACTTTGCAGTTGATAAAATGTTTAAAGCCTAGTAATAAATTATGGCAGAAATATTAATGAAAAGCTAATTAATAATGATTTTTATTTACTGAATAAAGCTATTGGTAAAATCGAAAATAGCTTATTTTCATTCGTAAGTTGGGTTAAAGATAAGTACCATATATAGTTCTGATTCTACTGAGGGAATATGATGGAACAGGAAATGGTTATAAAAGAATTAAATAGTTTCTTGCAAAATACGGCTAACAGATATGAGTTTAGTTATGAAGTCATAAATCTTAGAAGCTTTATGAGAAATGTATTCGGCAAGGATGAAAATGTATGGGGAATATTTTCAGAGGTTGAAAGGTCTATTATCAATAAATATGAAAACCCAAAAAAACGCATACAATGGATGGCTGGCAGATATGCAGGTAAAATGGCTATAAAAAAATTAATGTTAAAAACTGATAGTAGTGAAATAGCTAATATTGATGTAACAAAAGTAAGCATTAAAAATGGGGCAAATTCTGCACCATTTATTGAGGGATATCCACATTTAAATATATCAATTTCCCATTCCTATCCATATTGCGTGGCTTTAGTATCAAAGAATAAGATTGGAGTGGATATTGAAAAAACAATGACCATAGTTCAACCAATGCTGAAGTTTTATTACACGACAAATGAAATTAATGAGATTAATAAATTAAGCAATAACAATGATAATAATGAGGCTGATTTCCTTGCTACACTGTATTGGACTAGAAAAGAAGCTATATCAAAGCTTCAAAAGGTAGGAATGAACTTGGATTTTAGAAAAATTGATACAGTTAATGATATTACTATATTACAAGGGCTGTCTATTGATAAAGTAAGGACTGTATCAATTCAGAATAAACATTGCTCGCTATCACTTGCATTTGAGGAGAGAGTTATATGAATGAACTAAGTTCACGTTATGTTGATACTATTGCTATAAATAGAATAATTGATACTAAACTTTCAAAAGTAAGTCATAATCCTAATCAAAGTCTGTTTAAATTTATAGAAGGTAATGCCTTTGAAGATATAGATAATATAAATAGCGAAAACCTAGAGGTAAAATATTTTAGAGATGACAATTTTGAAAAACTTATATTTAAATCGCCTATATGTACAGCCTACAGTGAGAATGATTATGTTAGTGTTATAGTGTATGATACCACAGATGCCATTGGGAATGTTGTTTTTGTACATGGTTTATATGAGGATAATTTAAGTATTTACCAATTTTTAATTACGATGCTTAATAAGATGGGGCTAAATGTTTATGTAATGATGTTACCATATCACTATGACAGGTTGCCTGAACAGAGTGCTTTTAGCGGAGAATATTTTTGGAGTGCAGATGTAGCTAGATCTCAATGGGCAATAAAGCAGGCAGTATATGATTTGTATGCAACCTATAATATAGTTAAAGATAAAAGCAGCTTACCCATATGTATAACTGGATTTAGTATGGGAGGTTGTATTTCATTGCTTTTAGCATCAGTTCGCAAAGATATAGACAATTTGTTTGTTATTAATTCTGTAAGTATATTATCAAAATTAACTTGGGAAAGCAAACTTCTTGTAAACATAAAAAATGAGTTGTGTAACTATGGATACTGTCTTGAGGATATACAAAGGGCTATGGTTGATTTTGAACCCTTAAGCAGACAAAACAATTATTTGTTTGAAAAAAGTATTGCACTTGGATATGGACTTTACGATCAGATTATTCTTCAAGAGGATTATCAGTATCTCATAAGTAATATGAAATTTAACCAAGTATATGAGTATAGTGCTGGGCATTTGAATATATTAAGAGTGCCAAAGCTTGCTAATGATATATTAAAAACTTTTAGTCATATTGAAAAATAGAAATTTGATTAATTTGTGCACCAGTATAAGTAATAAGCAGTTTGTTTTTAAACTAAGTTAAAAATAAATTAGCATAACAAGTTAATTTAAATATTAAAATGGAAGCTACACTTGTAGCTTCCATTTTAATGAACATTAAGAATAAAAGGTGAGTATTTGTTTTATTCCTAATGTTACGCAGCATTATTTCAGTTAATCCAAAATAACTCCTGATATTTCGATAATGCTGAATATACTTCATTCCCGACAAACTTAATATAACAAAATGTAACAAAAATGTCAAACATGAAACTAAAAATGATAAAAAAGGATTCGAGGATTGGTTGTTGTAAAATGTGATGATATATATTAAAATGAAAAGTGTCGATATTTGTCAATATAGGGTAATGTGTATAAAATAACCTATAGTACATTATACATAATTAATTTGAAAGCAGAAGGAGAATTTTATTATGAATAATGAAATCAAAGTTAAAGTTATGGATGGATATGACATAAACCGAGTAAATAAAGTGAATATAGGTATAACTTGGTGTGTTGTAATGGCCATGATAATTCAGACTTTCATAACTGAACCAATTAATATTGCTATATCTAATGCCATAAACGCAATGCCAGTTGCAATATTTGCAACTGTATTATATTTTATACCCATCAAAAGATTTATAAAATCATTACTTTTTGGCTTAATTCCTGTTACAGCAATTACAGCACTTTTTGCACTAAATGGTTTTGCTCTTGATTTTCATTATGTATACTGCCTTTCTGCAGTTATGATTGCATTATATTTTAATAGCAAGCTTGTAATTATTTTTGGAATAGTAGTAGATATTGCGATGTTATTTTTGTATTTTACAAATCATGCAAATTTTTTAGGTTCGAATGATAGTATAGCGACTATTGTTTGTATTTTTATTTCTTATAATGCTATCACTGTGGCTTTATATTTCCTGACTAAGTGGGGTAACGGTTTAATTGATGCAAGCAATTCAAAAAGAGAGGAAGCTGATTTGCTTCTAAAAAAAATTCAAGAATCTTTTGTACAAATTGATAAAGGAACAGATATATTAAATGAAAATATAAATTCAGTAAATAATAATTTAAAAGCAACAACACAGTCAAGTTCAAAAGTAATAAATGCAATGAATGAAATGTCTTTAGCTATAACGGATGAGGCATCTAGTATTTATGAGACTAATGAAAAAATGAGTGATTCAATTGCATTGGTCAATGAAACTAGAGAATATGCAACAATTCTTTCCGAAAAGTCTAACAGCATGGAGCAGATGGTCATTGAAGGTAATACAAAAATAAATGAAATCAGCAAACAAAATAGTATTATTAGTAGTTCTGTCGGCTCTGCACTGACAACTGTTACAGAACTTCAGCAAAGCATGAAGGAAGTAAATGAAGCCTTAAATGAGATTTCTGAAATTACAGAACAAATCAATTTACTTTCATTAAATGCGGCAATCGAAGCAGCAAGAGCAGGTGAATATGGAAGAGGTTTTGCTGTAGTATCGGAGGAGGTACGAAAACTTGCAGATAAGAGTAGGGGAACCGCAGATAAAATTAGTACTATTGTATCAGATGTAACTTCAAAATCAATGGAAACCTTACAAATGGTATCCCTAGGAGATAATTCTGTAAAACAGGGTGAGAAAATGTTGCAAGATGTTAATGAATACTTTGAACAAATGAAGAGTGCAATAATTGATACAAATAAATTTATTTTGAAGAGTATTCAAGGAACAAACCAGGTGGCTGAAAAATTTATTGATATTCAGAAACGTGTTGAAAATGTTGCCAGTATATCAGAAGAGAATTCGGCCTCAATTGAGGAAGTATTGTCTACAGTAGAAGAAGAAAATAATGAGATAATTGAAATATCAAAATCGATGGAGAATATCAGCCATTTGAGTGCGGAACTAAAGAAAATGATAGTTTAAAAGGTATATGAATCCCTAAAGAGAATAATCAACACAATTTAATAAATGGCATAAGTCAATTACATTTCAAAACAGTTACATTAATTAAGAGAATGTTTTATGCTTTGTGAGGCTTGGTTTACGTAATTGACTTTGCCTAGATTATGTTTTAATATGATAACATTATTTACATATGTATAGTACTGCTTAAAATTGCGGTGTCAAAAGCCTTCTTGACATTGGGAAATATCTGGGAGTGCTTTTTCTCTTTCCAAGCAGCTGTATCCAAATATCTAAATCTGTGTTTTCTAGATAGTCATTTACGATAATATCATTGTTTTCAAAATCTGATAGCGTAATGATAATTTGCTTTATATCATCTAAGTATTCCTTAGCTTTAAAGTCAATTACAATACGATTGATTGATTCAGATATTCTATCTTCAATATACCAAAAATTATTGGCTATACTTTTAAAAAGCTCATATACCTTATCTTCAGTTAAATTAAAAGCATTAGGATGTTTTAATAAAAACAATCTAGTATTTTCAACCACACCTGCAATTTTACTTTCATCAACTACTTTTCCTTCTACCCAGTGAAATTGATGCAGAACCTCAAGCTTACTATTTAAAACAAATTTAAGGCCCATTTTCCATAGTCGATAGCAAACCTCAATATCTTCAAGACCCCAAGCTTTTAGTTCTTCATCAAAGCCTTTTACCTTTTGAAGCCATACTTTAGGAGCAACTAAATTACAACTCTGACCATACATAAAAGGATATTTTATGGCAGATGCATTAAAAGATAATTCGCTAAGTATATCACATCTGAATTCATGAAGCTCTTTGCGTTCTTTGCTAAAATAAAATTCTTCAAAAACGCTGCCATCCTGAACAGCTTCAATTGGAATATCATGTGGCAGCATTATCCTAAGACCAGCAATTACGAGGTCTTTATCCTTTGAATAGCATCGATCCACTTCCTGAAGATAATCTTTTTTTATAATAATGTCAGCATCTATAAAGATAATGAATTCACCTTCTGCAGCATTTGTTCCGAAATTTCTTGCTCTTGAGCGACATGAAGAATCATCTCTTTCAATGTAAATATATTTCAATTCATAATTTTTATTTATTCCTTTTATATATTCTCCGGTATTGTCATCTGAACCATCATCCACAACAATAACTTCGAAGTCTTCTTTCTTAAAACCTTCCAGCAAGTTTATAGCAGCCAAAGAATTTCTAAGTTGAAATTTATTGTTATATGTAGGAATTACAAAACTATATTTTTTCGTTTTAAAAACCCCCTTATGTAATACTAAATGGTTCTACCTAGTATTATTTATTTAGAATTAAAAAATAGTTCTAATTCAAAAATCACTTTTCTCAATATATCACTTTCTATATTCTTTAACTCCTTCGTATTTTGAATTATATCTTCTACCTTAGCTTTTTGCTTTGGGTTTAAGTCGCTAACAGTGGGATAATATATATTTGCATTACCAAATGCTCTAAGGCTTTTTAGAAGTTTTATTCTTATAACTTCACATTGCTGCACCACCTTCATATACTCTTCATGAAGAGCAACAATTTCACCTTCAAGATTGTATCTGGAAATTACATATCCAATCCTGTCATAAATACATTTTTTATGTTCTGCAAGTAAATGGATTGCCCTATAATCCGATGTGATTTTACCTTGTAAGAGGTCTTCCATACTTTGAATAAAAACATCATATACCTTAAATCCATATTCAACCCGATCTTCATTAAACTCAAAGGAGTATAACCTTACTTTTTCGCCAATGGAGGATGCGTAGTTTTTTAAATCTTTCATAAACTTCTCATGGTTAAATGGGTATTCTGCATCAAATTTTTTAGGGCGCATTAATTGTATAGCAGACCACTCAGTCCAAGGTGCTGAGTTTTTGTAATGTATTTTACCATTTTCATAGGCTTCCTTGAATTGAACATAATCAAAGGTTATCTCTTGAAATATATTCTGATTGAAGCCAATAGCTTTAAGTTGTTTTTCTTTGTTGTCATATCCATATATTAAAGATGGGTGGATGAAGTGGATTTTATTATAAGCCCATTTATTAGGGAGATAGTTTTCATCAACATTGATTATAAGATAATATCCCATATTTATATTTTCAATAATATAATCAATGATATTATCTACATGTTTAAGCAAAGGAAAGCCTAAACAAATCATTTCAACAATTTCGCTGCTGCAATCATATGGTTCAAAAAAGTTAAATTCAAAACGTCCATTATCATTTTTATAGGAAAATATCTGCACAAAATTAGAATAATACCAAGGCTTATACTTTTCGAAAGCAAGAACCATACAAAGGGGCAGACTTCTATGCAGATATGTGGTAATATCTTTTTGCAGTACTACTTTTAACTCCATTGATTGAGGATAATTTTCTGAATAATATAAAGAAGGTGTATCTTTATAATATTCAATTTGTTCTTTTTGTTGAGGGAGATCATTTTCGTTAATTTTTGTTTCAGAAATAGTGTAATCCATAGTATTTTCACTCCTATTAGATTATTTATTAAAATAACACTTAATTGACGCATATAACTCGAATACTCAAAAACTATTAGCAAGAACAGACATCGCTAGTAATGCATTTTCGTAAAATCAGCAAGTTTAGCAAGGATGTAATAATCGATGTTGTTCTTCGGAAAATAACCTTTTCTATATAGAACAATTTTCTAAAAGACTGCATACTGAAAAATATTAAAGCTGTAGTTATTAAAAAATTGTTCAACTAATTATCACTAATATTATTTGAAGGCATTTCCTCAAATTTATATGCTGATTTGAGTTGAATTTATAAATTTATTAACATATTCTACTATATTAAATAAGTTTAATTTTATGTCACTATGCGATTTATAGTAAATAATGTCGTATTGAATGTTAGTTTAAGTAAGAATATGTAATATGTATAATATTATATAATATTTTTAATTACACGTATATACTAGTATTCAATAATTTAGAAAACAAGACATAAAAAATCAGCCTAACCTATTATATAGAAGAAATAGATTAGAACTGACTGAATAATTAGCTTATAAATAATTATGTGGAGATTAAGATACTTAAATTAATATTTTTCTGTTTTTTAGCTCTCTTTCGACTAAAATTGCAGTGAGTATTTGTTCTGCTACAATGTCTTTAGACATTAATTGTAGTGGGATTTCCTTATCCTCAGTTATAATTGTTACCACATTTGTATCAGTATTAAAGCCGGCACCGGGCTCTTTAAGGCTGTTTGCTACAATCATATCAATCTTCTTTTTAAAAAGTTTAGTTCTAGAATTTTCAATAAGGTTCTGAGTTTCCATAGAAAATCCGCAGATATACTGATTATCTCTTCTGATTTCTCCTATTTTTTTAAGAATGTCAGGAGTTCTTTTTAATTTAATATTTGCATCAGAATCTGATTTTTTAATTTTCTCCGTGCTTACACTAACTGGACAATAGTCTGCAACTGCTGCCGCTTTTATAACAATATCCTGCTCATCCAGCCTTTCAATAACGGCATTATACATATCTTCGGCACTAATAACATCTACAACCTTAACACGTGCTGGAGCTTTAAGGCAGGTTTTACCTGATACTAATGTAACATCAGCACCTCGCAGCATTGCTATCTTGGCAAGAGCATATCCCATTTTGCCAGAGGAGTGATTTGTAATGAAGCGAACAGGATCTATCGCTTCTTGTGTTGGGCCAGCGGTTATTAAAACCTTTAGCCCCTGCATATCTTTCTCATATGCTATTTCTGATAAAATATAGTCTATAATAACATCTTCACTTTGCATTTTCCCTGTGCCAATATCACCACAAGCCAGCATACCAGTAACTGGCGGAATAATAATAAAACCATAATTTTCTAGTCTTTTGATATTACTTTGCACAATTTCATTCTGAAACATATTGGTATTCATCGCGGGTGCTATAATTTTTTTGCAAGTACATGCTAATGCAGTTGTAGTTAGCATATCATCAGCTAATCCATTTGCCAGCTTGGCTATTATATTTGCAGAAGCAGGTGCAATAAGCATTAAATCAGCTTTTTTAGCAAGTGAAACATGTTCTACATTATATTGAAAATTTCTATCAAAGGTATCAATAAGACATTTATTATTTGTTAGAGTTTCAAAGGTAATAGGATTAATAAAGTTAGTTGAGTTTTCAGTCATTATTACATGTACATCACAATGAAGTTTTTTTAAAAGGCTAGCAACATTTGCCATCTTGTATGCAGCGATACTACCTGTAATACCCAAAACAATGGTCTTGTCTTTTAACATTATTTATCATTCCTTTTAATTAATAGTAAATAGTATGGAATAAGCTGAATTATAGCAGACTTTGTGCAAACAGTAAAGAATATTGACAAATTTTATCAAAATATCTATTGATTAGTGTCGTAGTTTCTAATAAACTAAAATTATTAATACTATTTTATATTATTTAGAATAAAAGTATATAATAGTAAACTAATGTTTAATTTGACTGCTTCTTAATATCATAATAATTATGATATAGAAAGCAGACATGGATTTATTTGCTTAAGTATATAACAAAAAATTACAAGGAGCTGCAAATATGGATATTATTTTAGCCATTGATATAGGGAATACCACTGTAGTTATAGGTTGTATTGTGAATGGTAAGGTAATTTTTTCAGGTAGAGTAGAAACAAATAGTGAATATAAATGTGATGATTATGCTACATATATCAAAAATATTTTTGCAAAAGCTAATATTGACACTAATGAAATAAAAGGCAGTATTATATCATCTGTAGTGCCCCAACTTACTAATACATTGAAAAAGGCTGTTGCAATAGTTACTAATACCATTCCATTGATTGCAGGAACAGGGCTTAAACATAATTTAAACATTATGGTACAGAATCCTGAACAGCTTGGAAGTGACCGTGTGGTGGATGCTATAGCAGCAATACATTATTATAGCAAACCCGTTATTATTTTTGATATGGGTACAGCGACAACAGTATCAGTAGTGGATGATAATAATAATTTTAGAGGCGGCTTAATTATGCTAGGAGTGAAAAGTGCATTAGATGCCCTTTCCAGTAAAACAGCACAGCTTCCAGTTATAAATCTTGAAGGATGCGGAAACATTATAGGAAAAAACACTGTTGAATGTATGCAAAGTGGAAGTATTTACGGGCATGCAGCAATGATTGATGGAATAATTCATAAGCTAAAAAAACATGTTGGAAAACATCCAACAGTTATTGCAACAGGAGGTTTGGCAAGACTGGTTATTCCCTATTGTGATGAAAAAATTATATATGATGAGTACCTCTTATTAAAGGGGCTGTATTTACTATATACAAAAAACTGTGATTAACTAAAAAACAATGTTACAAAAACATGATGTTGTTTGAGAAAACAAACTTAACACGGTTTTATTATAGTGATGGTGGGAGTAGACTTCAAAACAAAACTATTTTTAGATATATTTCTGATATAAATGCGATAGTAATTGAATAATGAAAAATTCAAAAATACTTTACATTAAATTACAGAGGTGTTATATTAACCTCTATGGATAGTATTTTTATAACGAGGCAATATTTCCTGCTACTTTATGAATGGTAAGCTCTGATATGATATTTCGGCAGTTAGAATATTATCAGCCTCGCTTATACGCCGTTGATTAATGAAATACTTTTATATTCGAAAAATTTCATTATGATTCTAGGCGTTATGAAAACTATATCATGATTTATTTTATTTTTGATATGGCGGCTCGTATCCTATTAGGAATGAGACCTCAAGAGTTATCACTCCTCTGAATTATAAGCAAAAAGCTTAAAAGGCTAAAGCTATGAAATCAGGGAGGTGGTACTATGAAAATTGGATTTATTGGCGCAGGAAAAGTGGGATTTTCTCTTGGTAAATATTTTTGTGAGCATGGATTAAATGTCATTGGATATTTCAGCAGAAGTCCTCAATCTGCATTACAGGCAGCAGAATTTACAGGTACTTTGTGTTTTAATGACATTGAAGGTATTGTAGAGGCAAGTGATACTCTTTTTCTTACTGTTCCCGACGGGGCAATTAAGGAACTATGGGATTACATTGATAAGCTGTCCATAAAAAATAAAATAATTTGCCACTGTAGTGGTTCGTTATCATCATCAATTTTTTCTAATATTGATAACCATCATGCATATGGTTATTCTATCCATCCTCTTTTGGGTATCAGCGACAAGCTGAATTCATATGAGCAGCTTTCTCATGCTTTTTTTACAATTGAAGGTTCACAAGGTCGATTAAATGAAATGCAAGCTATGCTAATTAACTTAGGGAATTCTGTGCAAATCATATCACCAGAGAATAAGGCTGTTTATCACAGTGCGGCGGTATTTGCCAGTAATTTGATGGTTGCATTAGCACAGGCAAGTATTGATTTGCTAAAAGGTTGTGGGTTTAATGAGAAAAATGCAAGCCTTGCTCTAAATACCTTAATGCTTGAAAATATGAAAAATATAGTACGCCAAGGTACGACACAGGCTTTGACGGGTCCTATTGAGAGGTGTGACATAGAAACTGTTAAACGTCATTTAGCTTGTCTAAATGGAGAGGATAGAAAGATATATATTTTGCTTTCAAGTAAATTAATTGAAATTGCAAAAAGAAAAAAACCAGATTGCAGTTATAGTGAATTGGAAAATATGATTGGAGATATGATAAAAAATGAGTAATACAGTGCTTACATTTAAAGAATATAAGCTTAATAATAAAAAAATTTCTATGCTTACAGCATATGATTATTCAATGGCAAAGCTAATGGATGAAGCAGGGGTTAATGCCATATTAGTGGGTGATTCATTAGGTATGGTGGTTCTAGGATATGAGGATACACTTCACGTTACTATGGAGGATATGATTCATCACACAAGAGCTGTAGCCAGAGGAGCAAAAAATACTTTGATAATAAGTGATATGCCGTTTATGTCATATCAGACTTCAGTTTATGATGCTGTATTTAATGCAGGACGGCTTGTTAAGGAAGGGCATGCTAATGCTGTTAAACTAGAAGGAGGAAGTGTTGTTTGCCCTCAGATTAAGGCAATTGTTGACGCTTCAATACCTGTAATGGGGCATATTGGTTTAACTCCTCAATCTATTAATGCTTTTGGAGGCTTTAAGGTTCAGGGGAAAAGTGAGGAAGCAGCACGTCAGCTGATAGATTCTGCTAAGGCAATTGAGCAGGCAGGAGCCTTTGCAATAACTCTTGAATGTATTCCAGCCAAGCTTGCAGAACTAATATCAAAAAGTATTTCCATTCCTACTATCGGAATAGGTGCAGGAAGTGGCTGTGATGGACAGGTGTTAGTTTATCAGGATATGCTGAGTATGTTTTCGGACTTGACACCAAAATTCGCAAAAAGCTATGCAGATATTGGGGCACAAATGAAAGCTGCTTTTCGTAAATATATTGAAGAGGTTCAAAGTGGGATTTTTCCTGCGGATGAGCATTGTTTCAAAATTGAGGATGCTGTTATTGAAAAGTTATATGGGGGTAATTAGTAATGAATATTGTTCATACAGTGCAGGAAGTACGACAAATAGTTAAGGCGTGGAGGAAGGAAGGCTTAAGCATTGGTTTTGTGCCCACTATGGGATATTTGCATGAGGGACATCAAAGTTTAATTCAGCGTGCAGTCCTAGAAAATGACCGTGTTGTTGTTAGCATATTTGTAAATCCCATGCAGTTCGGGCCTCAAGAGGATTTAGAAAGCTATCCTCGGGACTTAGAGCATGATGCAGCTATATGTGAAGAAACAGGTGCTCATTTAATATTTCACCCAGAGCCAGAAGAGATGTATCTGCCTGACTTTTGCAGCTTTGTTGATATGAATGGTCTTACCAAGGGGTTATGCGGTAAGAGCCGCCCCGTTCATTTTCGTGGGGTTTGTACAGTAGTAAATAAGTTATTCAACATTGTTGGTGCTGACCGGGCATACTTTGGTGAAAAGGATGCACAACAGCTGGCTGTTATAAGACGTATGGTGCGTGATCTAAATATGGATATTGAAATTGTGGGCTGTCCCATTATAAGAGAAGAGGATGGCTTAGCTAAAAGTTCAAGAAATACTTATTTAAATGAGTTAGAACGTAAGGCAGCGTTAATATTACACAAATCTCTTACAATTGGAAAGAGATTACTTGAAAGCGGAGAAAGAGATGCAAACACCATTATCAGCTGCATAACAGAAAAAATAAATACTGAACCACTTGCTAAAATAGATTATGTGGATGTGGTTGATGCTCTATCTCTAGAAAAGGTTGATAAAATAGAACGTTCAGTATTGGTGGCTATTGCAGTATATATTGGGAAAACGAGACTAATTGATAATTTTAGTTTTGAAGTGTAAGGAGAGTTTGTATGTTTATTAATATGCTTAAAGGTAAAATTCATAGGGCAACAGTTGTGCAGGCTGAACTTTCTTATGTGGGGAGTATTACGGTTGATGCAGATTTGTTAGATGCTGCAGGCATTTGTGAGTATGAGAAAGTTCATGTTGTAGATATAGATAATGGGAACCGTCTTGAAACCTACACTATTGCAGGCGAAAGAGGCTCAGGAATGATTTGTCTTAATGGTGCTGCAGCCCGATGTGTGCATGTAGGAGATAAGGTTATTATAATGGCATACTGCTTGTTAGATGCCCAAGAAGCGAAAAATCACAAGCCTTCTGTGGTTTTTGTTGACGAGAAGAATAGAATTAGCAAGGTCACTCAGTATGAGAAGCATGGGGAGTTAGGGTAGTAGTATATAAACAGAAATTGTAAAGTTTATGATTAAAGCAGATTGAAGTCCTACTTATATAACCTATCAAATAATTAGAGTTATAATCACAAGGATAACTCTGAAGGGGGATTTTCAAGTGAGTGAAAGCAATTCACTAATTAAACTTGGAATAGTTGGCTGTGGGGAACATAGTCATGAGCATTTCAAAGCAGCTATAGAAGTCCAAGGTGTTAAAATTATAGCTTGTTGTGACATTCAGGATGTAAGAGCGCGGTCTTGCGCAGAGCAATATGGTTGTGACAGGTATTACACTGTACTTGAAGAAATGCTTGAGGAAGAAAAATTAGATGGAGTAATTTTATGTACATGGCCCATACAGCATCTACAACAAATTGAATTATGTTTAAAAAAAGGTATTAAAAATATACTATGCGAGAAATCTCTTACGCTGTCTTCGAAAGAAGCCACTGCAATTGGTAAGTTAGTTCAACAAAATGATGCGTTTTTAATGGAAGGCTGTAAATACCTTCATCATCCTGCCATCCATAAGTTAGAACGCATTTTATCATATGGAGATATCGGTAAAATTGATAGCATCCGTGCAACTTTTAGTAATTATGAGCCTGAAGAAGCTGCGGATAATAAGGAAGACTGGCGATATTGTAAGGATTGTGGTGGTGGAGTTGCATATGACTGGATGAGTTATCTTGTAAATGCATGCAATCATTTTAGCGGGAGTTCACCAAAACGTGTTTTTGCAAGTGGTACTCAAAGTAAGCAATACGAAGTTTTTACTAGAATATTTGGTATGATTGAGTACGAGAATGGTGTTGTTGCCTTTATAGAAAGCAGCAAGGAGGCAAATTTCAGCGAGGAACTACAGATTACATGTACAAATGGTATCTTACGTTTGCCCATAGCTTGGGGTATTTTTGGTGAGACTAAAATTACTCAGACACATCGTAAGCCAGACTGGGACTACATATTGACTGATAGTTATGAGATTGAAGAGTCAAATGCCTTTGCACTTCAGCTAAAAAATTTTACTGCTGTTATACAAGGACTAGAGCAGCCTAGATTACCATTACACCAATCTATTCAAAATGTACGGCTTATTGAAGCAATGGTTACCAGTTGCTTAGAGGGTCGAATTATTGAATTTTAGGTATATCATATAAAAACAATAACGAGGTAATAATGTACACACGAAAAGAACAATTCATGTTAAAAGCCTTAAATCAAGCAAATCTAGCATATAGAAAAGGAGAAACACCAGTAGGTGCAATTATTGTGAAGGACGGGAAGATAATAGCTAGAGGTCACAATCTAAAGGAAACCAAGAACGATGTTACCTCACATGCGGAAATAGAAGCAATTCGAAAAGCTGCAAAAAAGCTGGGAACATGGAGGCTAGATGGCTGTGAAATGTATGTGACTTTAGAGCCTTGTCCTATGTGCGCAGGAGCAATAATTCAATCTAGGATAAGTACACTTTTTATTGGTGCAATGGATAAACGAGCCGGAGCAGCAGGGTCAGTAGTGGACCTGTTTCGAGTACAGCAATTTAATCATAGAGTAGACGTTGTGCTAGGATTGCTTTTTGAGGAATGTGGGGAGATATTAAAGAGTTTTTTCGAAAAGGTTAGAAGTGAGAATATGAAATAATATTCTCACTTATGATTATGTAAGCTTAAAATGGGTAAATATAATACTAATTCACACTTGGTAGTATTTTTTATTGACTAAATACTGCAATGGCAGAATACAAACTCTTAGTTTGGAAGTTCTAAATATATTATGAGGTTATGTGAATTAATTTTGAGTACTTCAACAATATAGATAGTATAACTTATAATAATTTAACAAGGTTGGTTAAGACATATGATACAAAGAAATATAATAAAAACAGAACAGGCTATGTATGCAATTAAAAATGGGGAATTTGATACAAAAATGATAACCTCAAAGAGCAAAGTAATTGTAATTCTTACGCAAGATTGGTGTCCTCAGTGGATAGATATGAAAAACTGGGTATATACACTTAAACTTGAAGAGGATATTGAAATATACGAGTTTGAATATAATAAGACAGAATATTTTAATGAATTTATGTCTTTTAAAGAAAGCTATTGGAATAACTATTACGTACCTTACCTTAGGTTTTATAAAGAAGGTATTTTGGCTAAAGAAACAAATTATATAGATAAAAGTAAGTTTATGGACATAGTAAAGAATTTGTAATGTAGTGCAAAAAACATGAAAAACAAACAGCAAATAGGGTAGAAATCGTTTGTGGACTGTTATTGACGCTATATTATTTAGATGCTATAATAACTTTAACCTACAGCAATTGCAAGATTTTTGAATTTTTACTGTGTTTAGTGAAAATATTTTTATAATAAATTAGATGTACAAGTAAATAAGTTAACAAGTCAAAAATCTACTTGTTAATATAAGTCGATGACGGAATCAAGATGTATTTGTATCATTTTAGAGAGCCAGCGGTTGGTGGAAGCTGGTATGGTAGATACATGAATAACTCATTCCTGAGAACTAATATCAAAAGATACAGATGTATTCAGTAGGTATTGGCGTTGGCTACGTTATAGCTTAGAACACAGATGCGCGTCTGATTGTTCACTGAGTATACAATTTGGGCAAATTGTATTAAATCAGGGTGGTACCACGATGGAGTAGTTCCCTCGTCCCTGCATATTGCAGAGCCGAGGGTTTTTTATTACCCAAAATGGGAGTAACGATTATTAATATTAAAAGATTTACAATGTAAAATCTATGAAAATTAGGGAAAGCAAAAAGAAATTTGAAACTTAACTCAATGTAACTTCCTAAATAGATTTTTACTAAAAAAAAGATTATAACAGCTATTATTGAAAGTTGATTAATAAATTAGCAGACTAAACATTGGAAAAGGAGGCGTTTGAAATGAAGTTGACAGGTGCACAAGTTATGGTAAAGTCTTTAGAACTAGAAGGTATAAGTACACTATTTGGTTATCCGGGTGCAGCAATCAGTCCATTTTATGATGCCTTACTGGATTCGACACTTACACATATTCTTACAAGGAATGAACAAGGAGCTGCTCATGCAGCAAGCGGGTATTCTCGTGTAACAGGCAAAGTGGGTGTATGTGTATCAACTTCTGGCCCTGGAGCCACTAACTTAATTACAGGAATTGCAACAGCATATTCCGATTCCATTCCTTTAGTTGCAATTACGGGACAGGTGCAGTCGGATCTGATTGGAAGAGATGTTTTTCAGGAGGCAGATATAACAGGTGCCACGGAACCTTTTTGTAAGCATAATTATCTTGTGAAAGATGTAAGAGAACTTCCTAGAATAATAAAGGAGGCTTTTCACATTGCAGCTACAGGAAGACCCGGCCCCGTTGTAATAGACGTACCTATTGATATTCAGACACAAGAGATTGATTTTAAATACCCAAAAGAAATTGAAATCAGAGGATATAAGCCTAACTATAAGGGACACCCTCAACAGATTAAAAAGATTGCTGAAGCCATATCGATTGCAAAATCGCCATTAATTTGTGCTGGAGGCGGAGTTATTACAGCAAAGGCTTCTGACTTATTAACAAAGTTTGCTGAGAAATGTGGTATTCCTGTAGTTACAACACTAATGGGCATTGGAACAATCCCTGGTGACCATTCACTTAACTTAGGAATGTTAGGTTCACATGGAGTATATTGTGCAAATTATGCAGTAAATAATACAGACTTACTAATTCTTATTGGTGCAAGAGTTGGAGACAGGGCGCTAGGTACAACCGGAAAAATTGCTCAAAAGGCAAAAATAATCCATATAGATATTGACCCTGCTGAAATTGGGAAAAATGTCAGCACATCTATTCCAGTAGTTGGTGATGTAAGGCTGGTATTAGAGGACTTATTGGAAATAGTTAAAGGGGGAGATACCAAGCAGTGGCTAAGCATGGTATTAGAAACAAAGCAGACTAGGAAAAAGACTATAGATATACAGACGAAAAATGTAAATCCAAGGCTGGTTATAGACAGCCTTTCACAAAAGCTTTCAGCTGATGCCATAATGACCACAGAGGTTGGTCAAAACCAGATATGGGCTGCTAACAGCTTTATAGCTAGAAAAGCTGGGGCTTTTATCACCTCTGGAGGACTTGGAACAATGGGATATGGATTACCAGCAGCCATTGGAGTTAAGAAAGGAAAGCCTGAAAGCACAGTAGTTGTAGTAGCTGGTGATGGTAGTTTCCAAATGTCTATGCCTGAGTTAGGTACTATAAAACAGGAAGGTTTAGCTATCAAAATAATTATTTTTAACAACTCCAGACTTGGTATGGTACGTGAATTGCAAAAGAATAGACATAATGGAAGGTATTCGCAGGTATATTTGGACAGCAATCCAGACTTTGTGAAACTTGCAGAGGCATACGGCTTTAGTGCAGAAAGAATAACAGATAATTCGCAGGTGGATTCTGCATTAGATAGACTTTTAGCTGATGACAAAACCTATATACTTGAATGTATTGTTGATCCAGAAGAAGCTACAGTATAAGCATGTATGAGAAATTTATATAAATTAATTTGTTTGAGTTAACTTAGTAAATGGTGAGGGGAGGAAATATAATGGCAAAACATACATTATCAGTATTAGTTGAAAATCGCTCAGGAGTACTATCACGAGTGTCAGGTTTGTTCAGCAGAAGAGGCTTTAATATTGACAGCTTGGCAGTTGGAGTTACTGAAGACCCTGAGGTGTCTAGAATGACAATTGTTGTAGATGGTGATGACTATACTGTTGAACAGGTGAACAAGCAATTAAATAAGCTGATTGATGTTATAAAAATTAGAACATTGGAACCATCAGAGTCTGTAAGCCGTGAACTTGCTCTTATAAAAGTAAATGCTACACCGGCAAATAGAACAGAGATAATGCAAATTGTTGAAATATTTAGAGCAAAAATAGTTGATGTTTCAAAAAATACTTTAACTGTTGAGGCATCAGGTACTAATGAAAAGGTAACAGCTCTAGAGGATATGCTGAGGCAATTTGGAATAAAAGAAATAGTTAGAACTGGTACTATAGCCATAGAGAGAGGAAATAAATACATCAAGGCAGGAAACAACGAAGAATAGTAAAGTATTACTGCATTCATATTATTTAATTCAATTGTAATTTTAAAATATTAAAGTGATATAAAATTGATTATTAATTTAATTAGGAGGAATTTTGAAATGGCAAAAATGTATTATGATAGCGATTGTAACTTAAATTTATTAGAGGGAAAAACAGTAGCAATTATTGGATATGGAAGTCAAGGTCATGCTCATGCTCAGAATCTTAAGGATAGTGGAGTTAATGTAATTGTAGGTTTGACACCTAATTCCGCAAGAAGAAAGCAAGTAGAAGCAGATGGAATTAAGGTATATGACACAGCAGAAGCAGCAAAAATAGCAGACATAATAATGATATTAACTCCAGATCAAACTCAAAAAGCTATGTATGATGAGTGTATAGCTCCAAACCTTAAGTCAGGTAATGTATTAATGTTTGCTCATGGCTTTAATATAGTTTACAATCTCATAGTTCCACCAGCTGATGTAGATGTAATAATGGTAGCACCAAAGGGACCAGGACATACAGTAAGAAGTCAGTACAAGGAAGGAAGAGGAGTACCTTCTTTAATAGCTATCCATCAGGATGCATCAGGTAAGGCAAAAGAATATGCATTGGCTTATGCATCAGGAATAGGAGCTGGAAGAGCAGGCATACTAGAAACTACTTTCAGAGAAGAAACAGAAACAGACCTCTTTGGTGAGCAGGCTGTACTCTGTGGTGGTGTTACAGAATTGATGAAAGCAGGCTTTGAAACACTTGTAAATGCTGGCTATCAACCAGAAATTGCATATTTTGAGTGTGTACATGAGATGAAGCTAATAGTAGATCTTATCAACCAAGGCGGTTTTGCAGAAATGAGATATTCAATCAGTGATACTGCCGAATATGGTGATTATGTTACAGGTAAGAGAATAATAACAGATGAGACTAGAAAAGAAATGAAAAAAGTACTTAAAGAAATTCAAGATGGTAAATTTGCTTCAAATTGGATTACAGAAAATGCAGCAGGTGGAAGAGCCAACTTCCTTGCAATGAGAAGAAATGAATCAGAGCATCAGGTTGAGGTAGTTGGTGCAGAATTAAGAAAAATGATGAGCTGGCTCAAAAAGTAAGTTCCAAAATTATAATGCTAAATTCGAAATAATATTTTTTGTTCCAACGTTGCATAAGCTGAAATATTAATTTAGAAATTAAAGAATGGCAATTAAAACATAATTGATTTTACAGGAACAGAGTGTTGGGTGTTCCTGAGAAGGGGGTATAAGCATGGCAAGAAGAATAAAAATATTTGATACAACACTTAGAGATGGTGAGCAAACACCAGGAGTTAATCTGAACTTACAAGAGAAAATGGAGATTGCAAAACAGCTTGTAAGATTAGGTGTAGATGTTATTGAGGGTGGCTTTGCTATAGCTTCACCAGGTGATTTTGAGTCTATAATGACGCTCTCAAAGAATTTAAAGGGTGTATCAATAGCAAGCCTATGCCGTGCCTCACAAAAGGATATTGATAGGGCATGGGAGGCTGTAAAGTACGCTGAAAGTCCTAGAATTCATACTTTTATTGCTACATCAGATATCCACATGAAGTATAAACTCAAAATGACTGAAGAGGAAGTTTTAGAAAGAGCAGTAAGCATGGTGAAATATGCAAAAAGCTTTTGCTCAGATGTTGAGTTCTCTGCAGAGGATGCAAGTAGAACAAGAGAAGATTTTCTTATGAGAATTGTTGAAGCAGTTATTTCAGCTGGTGCTACAGTTGTAAATATCCCAGACACAGTTGGGTATGCAACACCAGTGGAGTTTGGTAATCTGATTAAAAATATACGTAATAATGTTCCAAACATAGATAAAGCAGAAATTAGTGTCCACTGTCACAATGACTTGGGTATGGCAGTTGCTAATTCATTAGCAGCTATTGAAAATGGGGCAACTCAAGTTGAGTGTACTATTAATGGTCTTGGTGAAAGAGCTGGTAATGCAGCTGTAGAAGAAATTATAATGGGTATTAACACTAGAAAAGACTATTATAATATTTCTCACAAGATAGATACTACACAGATATATAGAACAAGTAAATTGGTTTCAAGTCTTACTGGCGTTAGTGTCCAGCCTAATAAGGCCATTGTAGGCGCAAATGCTTTTGCTCATGAATCTGGAATACATCAGCATGGAGTTCTTTCTGAAAAAACAACCTATGAAATAATGACACCAGAGTCAGTAGGAGTAGGTAAAAACAGAATGGTTTTGGGTAAGCTATCTGGTCGCCATGCCTTTGAAGAAAGATTAAAGGAAATGGGATATGCTTTATCTGCAGATGAAGTAAAGGCTGCTTTTGAGAAGTTTAAAGATTTGGCTGATAAAAAGAAGGTTGTTACAGATAAGGATATTGAAGCATTAGTTGATGCAAATATAGCTGTGCCTGAAATATTTGTAATAGACAGTTTCCAGATAAACAGCGGAAACAAAATGATTTCTACATCAACAATCAGCATAAGAAGGGAAGAAGAAGTTGTTACAGAGGCTGCTACAGGAGATGGCCCAGTTGATGCTGCATTCAAAGCAATTGAGCGTGCGACAGGTGTTTATGCTGAGTTGGTTCATTACAGTATAAAGGCTGTTACAGAAGGTAAAGATGCATTGGGTGAGGTAACAGTAAAAATATCAAATGATAATGGAGTATATTTAGGTAAAGCTGTTAGTACTGATATTATAGAGGCAAGTGTTAAGGCATATCTAAATGCTATTAACAGATCAATTAGTGAGATAGGCAGCAAAAGTGAAATTGATAAGGATATAATTAGCTAATAGGAGCCGCTTGAAAAAGCAGCTCCTATTAGGGGTTGCTTTTTTAATTTATTTATTAATCTTATATTTTGCAATTATTTTAAATTTGTCATTAGAAATTACAGATTTAAAGAGATGCTCTATTGCGCAGTATAGCGTTTAAATTATATAGAAAGTGGATGTTATTTATACATAAAAATTTCAATTTTATGTTTGAAAGTTATAGCTTTGTGGGACTTATTAAGTAAAAAGCCAAGTATTTGCATGTTGGTCTTCTTGAAGCAGGCAATTGAACAAACAATTGGTAATTCTCACTTATAGCTTACAGGGTTCGGACTAGGTTTAATTCATACCTGATATAATGTGGATAGGCTCTTTGAGGTTTGTGTATATATTATAGGGAAAGGAGTAAGGCGTATGGAAAATAATAGAGTAATTATCTATGACTCAACATTAAGGGATGGAGCACAGGCACTTGGAATTTCTTTTACTGTTGAAGATAAATTAAAAATAGTTAGAAAGCTTGATCAACTAGGTGTTGATTATATAGAGGCTGGAAATCCAAGTTCAAATCCAAAAGACTTGGAGTTTTTTGAAAAGGTTATGAAGCTAAAGCTTAATAATTCCAAAATAATAGCTTTTGGTGCTACTAGACGAGCAAACATTAAGGTTGAGGAAGATATGAATATACAGTCCTTGCTTAATGCAGGAACCGAGGCAGTGGCAGTTTTCGGAAAAGCATGGGATTTCCAGGTGACAGAGATTCTTAAAACTACGTTAGATGAAAACCTAAGTATGATTTATGATACAATAAAATATTTTAAGCAAAAAGGTAAAACAGTGGTATATGATGCGGAGCATTTTTTTGACGGGTATAATGCAAATTCTGAATATGCAATGACCACACTTAAGACTGCTTATGAAGCGGGTGCAGATGCTATATGTCTATGTGATACTAAAGGTGCAAGCCTTCCTTCATATATTGGGAAGGTGACAAAATTAGTTTGTCAAAAAATAAGCTGTGCAATTGGTATTCACTGTCACAATGATAATGGTATGGCTGTTGCAGGTTCTATATCTGCAGTGGAAGCTGGAGCGACTCAAGTACAAGGTACTATAAATGGATTTGGTGAAAGATGCGGAAATGCAAACCTTTGTACAATAATACCAAATCTTCAATTGATGATGGGCTATGAATGCATTCCTAAGGAAAATATGGAGAAATTGACTCCTATAGCGAGATATGTCAGTGAGGTTGCTAATATTATTCATGATGAAAGAGCTCCATTTGTTGGGAATTGCGCATTTGCCCATAAAGCTGGAATGCATGCAGATGCCGTTAATAAAAATACCTCTGCGTATGAAATGATTAATCCTACTGTAGTTGGTAATCAGAGAAATATTCTAATGTCTGAGGTCGCTGGAAGAAGTGCCGTTATGAGTATGATAAACATGGTTGACAGTACTATAACAAAAGATTCTCCTGAGACAAAGAAAATAATTGAAAGATTAAAGGAACTGGAATATGAGGGGTATCAATACGAGGGTGCAGAGAGTTCCTTTGAGTTGGTAATACGTAAAATACTTGGCAAGTATAAGCCATTTTTTGAGTTAGTTGAATTTAAAGTAATAGTAGATGAACCGACAGTTAGTAGTGTAAGTTCTTCTGCAATGATAAAGATTAAAGTTGGTGAGCAGACTGAAATAACTGCTGCTGAAGGTGATGGACCTGTAAATGCATTGGATAGCGCATTAAGAAAAGCATTGGAAAGATTCTATCCACAAATAGCTGAAATAAAATTAACGGACTATAAGGTTAGGGTTCTGGATTCAAATTTTGCTACAGCTTCAAAGGTTAGAGTTTTAATTGAAACTTCCGATGGTGAAGAGGTCTGGACAACGGTAGGAGTATCAACTGACATTATAGAAGCTAGTTGGAGAGCGTTGGTGGATTCAGTGGAGCATAAGCTTATAAAATCACAAATATGTGTTTAGTTCAGTGCTCATGACTTTATAATATGTTTTGATATTATTCTCACATGAAGTATAATATAATAGAAAATAGCTGAAATAAAATTTATAGAAATGTAAGGACACTGTATTTATGGTAGTTCTTACGTTGCTATATTATTATAAGGGGAATATCAGTGAAACTTTATGGCAGAATAATCAAGCATGGAAAGTTAATTAAAGAAGCATGGGTAGAGCCGCAAGATTCTTCAGTTGAATTCAGGAGTCAATTGGAGGATTGCCTTATTTTACTTTGCAAAGAACTTGATATTGAAGTTCCTTTGTGGCTGAAAAAGAATTCAAAGGAATTTGGAATATATAGAAAAACAAGTTTTGATAGTAATCACTTTGGTGAGGTTATTAGTTTTGACAGACTTGAAATAATGTTGTATTGATTATACTATATGTGCAAAATATTTATATTTGCATAAAATGAATTGACTAATCTGAACGATACGGTTATAGACTGGTATGGGCAGATTAGTCATTTTAGTTTTAGCTATTAACATATTATTTGCTATCCATGGATTTTAGGTAATTTTACAAAAAAGGTAGTACCTTGTCCCAAACTGCTGTCTACAGTGATTTCGCCTTTGCAAAGTTCTATAATACGTTTGACTATTGACAGACCTATTCCATTACCTTGTGTTGCATGGGATTTATCTCCTTGATAAAATTTATCAAATATATGCTTAACTGTATTTTCATCCATGCCTCTACCAGTATCGCTTATTATAAACTCAATTTTATTGTTATTTTCACGACAACTGATATAAATACAGCCGTTTTCATCAGAGTATTTAATTGCATTTTCAATGAGATTTATCCATAAATGAGAAAGCATTTCTGCATTGTTGTAAATTTTAATGGGTTCTAAATCAATATTTATTTCAAGATGTTTATTGTCCCATTGCTTTTCAAAAAGTATTATGCAGTTTCTAATCTGTTCATCAAGATAGTATTCAGTTTGATTGGTTATAACTTTTTGGTTTTCAAATTTTGAAAGTAAAAGTACATTTGCAGACATATTTGCTAGACGCTCAGATTCGCTCACAATAATATCAGCGTATTCCCTACGCTTCTCTGCTGAAAGATTTTCATTTTGCAGCTGTTTTGCAAAGCCTCGGATTGAAACAATGGGCGTTTTAAATTCATGAGAAAAATCATTTATGAAGTTATTTCGAAACATTTCAATACTTCCTAGTTCCTCTGCCATTTGGTTAAAATTTTTGAGCAGCTCAGATATTTCATAATTGCTGCTTTTCTCATCTACACGTACACTGAAATCACCGGAAGATACTATCTTTGTTGCTTTTATAAGTTGGTTTAAAGGTTTCAAGATTCTTTTGCTGGTAGCTGCAGAAATAGATGTTCCGATTATGCAACTAACAATCAATGTAATCATAGGAGAAAAAGCAGGTGTAAGGGCAAAAATGGAAAATAATCCCACAAAAGATAAAAATATAAAACTAGCAAAAGTCAAAAGTCCTGAAGATATCATAATCCAAAATACAATAAATACCATTGAGATATTTAGAGATTTTAATCTGCTCATGACTTAATCACCGCCTTGTATCCAAGTCCTCTAACTGTTATAATTTCAAAATCAGTATTTCCTTTAAAGCGATCACGTAATCGGTTAATATGAACATCTATTGACCTTTCGTCAGTATCTGAATCCATATCCCATAGTTCATCCATTAAACTACGTCTGGTAAAAATTTTATTTTGATAGGATAACAATTTAAACAACAACATAAACTCCTTGTTTGGAAGTTCCTGAGTATTACCATTTTGAGTGACAGTCAGAGAATCATAATCCAAAATAGTATTTCCCACTACTAGCTGATGTTCATTGGCAATTTTTGAACGGCGAAGCAATGCTGCAATTCTTAAAAGCATTTCCTCCTCGTCAACAGGTTTAACCATATAGTCATCAGTTCCCACAAGAAACCCTTTCTTTTTATCTGCTGGAGTCTCTTTTGCTGTAACCATTAATATTGGAAGGTTATAGTTGCATTTACGCAGAGTTTCAGTAAATTCATAACCATCCATACGAGGCATCATAAGATCAACAATAATTAAATCTACATGATGGTTCTCCATTTTTTCCAGTGCATCAATACCATCTTCAGCAAGAATGACTTCGTATCCATTTTGAAGTAATACTGCTTCCATTAATTTTCTAGTATTATTGTTATCCTCTACAACCATAATGCAAACCATGAAATGCCTCCTTAACAAAGTTCGTAATACAAAGGGAAATAATAATAGCCGTATATACTATATTATAAAAATTATATCAAGTAAATATAAACTGATTTTAAACAAAAGATAGAAAAATGCGTTATTATGCATCCGTTGAAAATGCAGCTAATAGTATATGCTCTTTGTGATATAACTGCAGATGGTATGAAGGCAGATAGTTAATTTCTAGCCAGTTAATATTCAGTTTAAATTTCAGCTGTATAATTTTATATAAAATAGGTAATTCAACTTTTTAGCATAAATTGGTAGCTGTTTAACCTTATCAATGTTATCAATGCTAAGTTGAGTTAGTAATAAATATCTATTGTTATGAACTTCAACAAATAATACAAATCATAAGAATAATATAACGTTTAGTAAGGGTTAATACATTATTTATTAATTCTATAAAATATACCTTAATTATAACTACAGCAGTAAATGAGATGAGAAAACCAATTAGAATGTTATAATGTATGACTTGGGAGGAGGAATATTTGATGTATCAATTATTGACATCAACAATGGAGTTATTGAAGAATTTGCTGCAGCAGGAAACAATCATCTGGGCGGTGATGATTTTGATAGTTGCCTTGTTGATTATTTTATAATGAAATTAAAAGGGAAATAGTCTAGAACTTGTAAAAGCCCATTATGTTGTTCAGTGGAAAAGAAGTGGCATAAAAAGCAAAAATTGATTAGCGTAACTATACAGCAATGTTGCGCATAAGAGTGCTGAGTGGTACTATTATTGTGTAATTGTCAATTTTGGTAAGGAAAATACATTTGCTGCACTAAGTTTATGCAAAAACTGCTGCACAAATGGAACCAAATAATAGTGAGTACTAGTGAATATTAAGTGAATAAAATAGAGGACGTGTATATCAGCAACAGCACTATAATTTTATGTGTCGGCAATGAATGCAATTAAGTTATGTTTTGGTCGTTGTTTTAAAAATATGTATTGCATGTGCTGTTGGGAATTTTAAAAAGGAGTGAAAAAATGGGAAGTTTTAAAGATAAGCTATTCCGCTTTATGTATGGAAGGTACGGGCAAGACCAATTATATTATGCATGTCTTATAGCATGTTTTGTTTTAATAACTTTAAATACATTTTTTAGAAGTTATATAATTATGGTTTTAATATTTGGTGTTTTTGCTTTGATGATATTTAGAGCTTTTTCTAAAAATATAAATAAAAGACGTATGGAAAACGAAAAGTTTTTAAAGATTTGGAATCCTGTAAAGGGAAAGTTTAAATTGACAATTCGAAGAATCAAAGAAAGGAAAACACATTGTTTTCGCACATGTCCAAGCTGCAAAAAGATTCTTCGCTTACCACGTAAAAAAGGCAACCATGTTGTAAGCTGCCCTTGCTGCAAAAATGATTTTAATATAAAGGTTCGCTGACATATAAATAGGATTGTTGCAAAACAATAATTTCTGTATACTAATGATTTATTGCAAGAAATAGTACAAAGAAAAAGTATATATCTAATTGCAAAGCTCTGTTAGAAATTATTGCTATAATAGTAGGTGAAGAACAAGTATTGTAGCCGATACAGCGGAAGTAACGTGGCTGTGAGCATTGACCCGAGACAGGATGTCTTGGTAATATGGTCGGCGGAAGTACTTGTTTTTCACCGTAACTATTTTAGCGGCAATTTCGTGAACAAGCTGTAGATATATACTGTGCGGGAGTACTATTTAAGCAGTTCACTGCTGATATATTATATTTTTGGTTTTGCGTAAACCTATAAGAGCAAAAAGCGCCTTGGCCTAATTGTTTATATTTTAAACTTTGCTACTATAGAATTTAGAGCATTTGCATATTCTACACTTTGTTTAGTCATCTTATCAACTTCTTCTGTAATATTTACAGTATCTACAGTTTTTTCTGCTATGTCTGATACACCTTTTGCACTATCATTAACGGCTGTAGCTACTTCATTGATAGCAGTTGTTACATTATTTATAGTATTTGATAATTCTTCAGTTACGGCATTAATTGTAAACATCATTGAATTAACAGTTTCTGCATCTTTATTGTATTGGTCACTTACTTGTATAAATTTAAGGTAATCTGCAGTAACATCTTTATCTATGAATTCTAGAATTTTTGATGAACTTGATGTCATATTGCCAACAGAAGCATATACATCTTTTATAATATTTTGAATATCACTTGTTGTTTTTGATGATTGTTCTGCAAGTTTTCTTATTTCATCAGCTACAACGGCAAAACCTTTTCCGGCCTCCCCAGCCCTAGCCGCTTCAATAGCAGCGTTTAATGCAAGAAGATTTGTCTGATCTGTTATGCTCAATATAGTATCCGTTAGGAAATTTATTTGTTCTACAGCTTTTGATTGCTCGATAGCATCTTCCATTTTTGATTTTACATCATTATAAATACTTTGAGCATTTTTGTTTGAATTAATTGCGTCGTCCTTTAACTTAATGGCTCTTTGTGTTATTTCCTTTGATAAAAGAGATCCTTGTTTGGTCTTTTCGGCTATTGATTCTGCATTATTTTCTACATCAACTATAGATGCTGTTATTTCTTCAACTGAAGCTGCTGTTTCTTCCATTCCCGCCGATAATTGTTGAGTTGTAGCAGAATTGTCAGAAGAGTTAGAATGAACTTTCTCCGTTAGAGATTCTACCTGTAAAGCATTTTCGTTAATGTTATTTGATGATTCTTGAAGTAAGCTCACCATTTCTTGTAGTGTATTTCTCATACTTATCATAGCCCTAGCCATAATTCCAGTTTCATCTTTTACCTTAGTGAGTGTATCAAATGAACTGTCATGTACAAGATCTAATTGTGCAGTTTTATTAATCAGATTAGTAACTTTTAATATAGGATTTGATATACGTTTTCCAATAATAAAGCTGATTACTATTGAAAGCAACATTATTATTAAGCCTATAAATATTATGAATAAACTCATACTTCGAGCGGGAGCCTCAATTTCGGCTAAATCTCCTGACAGAACTAATGTCCACTTGGTTTCAGGAATAACGGTATAGGCAGCAAGTTTACCTTTTCCATCAAACTTATATGATACTGTATTTGTTCCTACTTCTTCGCCTTTTTTAACTTTTTCCACAACAGCTTTAATTTGTTCGTTTTCAACAGGTTTTCCTATCTTGTCCTTGGTGGGATGATAAATCATATTCCCTTTTTCATCTATCAGATACGCATAACTTGACGCAGAGTTAGTCAATTTCAAATTTTCTAGATATTTTGAGGTGCTTTCTGCAACTACAGCAGTTGCCACAAAGCCAGTAAAAACTCCTTTAGTCCCATCATATACAGGAATTGTGACAGCAACTACTTGTTTGCCTGAGGATTTAGATATCAATGTTTCGCTAATTACTGACCTATTACTTTCCAAGGTATTCTTAACATATGTTCTGTCATTCATATCCTGTCCAACTAAATTAGTATCAGTATCGGCAACGATAATACCTTTGTCGTTAACGACAAAAACATGCTCTAAATTTTTAGTATCAGAAATATACTTGTTAAGCAATTCGGTGGATTTCATTCTTAACATTATATCTTCGGGATTTGCTAGCAAATCAATTATTTCTTTTGATGAAGCTAAGTATTTTGGTGAAAGCTGCTCCTTTTCAATTATTAAAGAAATTATTCCACTTGATGTATCAACTAAATCAATCATTTCAGACTTAGTTTGGGCTTGCATTGAGGAACTAGTTTTAAAAAAAGAAAAAAAGCTAGTTAATGTAATTGAAACTAAAATAATAACAGTCATAGATATCGTGATTTTTTTCCGTATACTCATTGTGTTTACCTCCGCTTAATACTTACAGTAAAATCTATATAAGTATATACATCTTACGACATAAAAAGACAAAATACAACAACCTATATATGGAAACATAAAATTTGTAGTATGATAATATTCTTTGAATTATTATTTTATAACACTTCATTATAGAATTAGGTTAAAGATTAGGTTTAATATATTTAAATACTTACTTTAAAAAACACACGTATAATAAAATGTAAAAGACGAATTCTATATTAGAGTAGTATTTTAATTTTGCACAATTACAACATGTCTATTTGATATGAAATCTGATTAAAGTATTAGTTTAAAAGCTAGAATCAAATCAGAGTTATTATTTTTCCATTTTCATTTAGTTTATGAAGTTGGAAATATTGCAAAATTATTTTGACAAAAATACTATAGCTTGATATACTTTATAATATAATATTACAAAGTAACGTAAGGGTGGTGAGCAATTGTCTTTTCTTATTGGTATCGATTTAGGAACTTCAGGAGTTAAAACTGTATTGTTCGATGAAAGTGGCAAACCAGTAGCTAGTTCTACTGTAGAGTATCCACTTTATCAACCAAATTTAGGTTGGGCAGAACAAGATCCAGAGGATTGGTGGAAAGGCACATGCGAGAGCATAAATAATGTCATGTTAAAAAGTGGTGTTGATAAGCGAGATGTAAAGGGTATTGGCTTATCTGGACAGATGCATGGAGCCGTTTTACTAGACAAAGAGGACAAAGTATTAAGAAATGCAATTATTTGGTGTGACCAAAGAAGTGCAGCTGAGTGTGATCAGATTACACAACTTATCGGAAAAGAGAAGTTAATTGAAATTACAGCAAATCCAGCACTTACAGGATTTACTGCATCAAAAATAATGTGGGTAAAGAACAATGAACCACATATTTTTGAAAAAATAGCAAAAATACTTTTACCTAAAGACTATATTAGACTTAGACTTACTGGAGAATATGCTACAGAGGTTTCTGATGCAAGTGGTATGCAGCTTATGAACATTGCTCAGAGGAAATGGAGCAGTGAGGTTTTAAGCAAACTTGAGATTTCAGAATCCATGTTAGGAAAAATGTATGAGTCTCAAGAGGTTACAGGTAAAGTTACAGCGTCTGCTGCTGCAGTAACAGGTTTAAATGAAGGTACTATCGTGGTAGGTGGAGCAGGCGACCAGGCTGCTGGTGCAGTTGGAAATGGAATTGTTAAGCCAGGTGTAGTTTCATCAACAATTGGAACATCAGGAGTTGTATTTGCATATACAGACAAACTTACTATTGATCCATTAGGAAGAGTTCACACTTTCTGTCATGCTGTACCAAACACATATCATATTATGGGCGTTACACAAGGCGCTGGACTATCCTTAAAGTGGTTTAGAGATACCTTCTGCATGGAAGAACTTATGACATCTGAACTGTCAAATATTGATGTTTATAAGCTGCTAGATGCTGAGGCGGAGACTGTACAGCCTTGCAGTGAGGGACTTCTTTATTTACCATATCTGATGGGAGAAAGAACTCCTCATTTAGATCCAAATGCGAGAGGAGTATTCTTTGGACTAACTGCTAAACACACAAAACCTCATTTTGTACGTTCAATAATGGAAGGCGTAACATACAGCCTAAGAGATTGTCTTGAAATTATAAAGGGAATGGGTGTTGAGATTTCAGAGGTAAGAGCTTCTGGCGGTGGTGGCAAAAGTGGCATATGGAGACAGATGCAGGCAGATGTATTCGGTACTAGCATTAACAGAATCTTTTCAGATGAAGGCCCTGCACTAGGTGTTGCCATTCTGGCAGGTGTTGGAGCTGGTATTTATGATAGTGTACCACAGGCATGCAGCAATGTTATTAAGGTAAAAGACAGCTTGCCTCCAATTAATGAAAATATAAAGAAATATGATGAGTTTTATAAATTATATGTTCAATTGTACAAATCGTTAAAAGGAGATTTTACACAGCTTAGTTCTATATTAAAGTAATGCTACTCGAATATTTAAAAGTCAATGACTATACTATCTTATGTGATGAGAAAGTAATTGACTTTTATAACTCTGCATGAAGATTATATGAGGTTGTCAAATATGTACCAATAATACAAATACTCTTGCTTAAGTTTATTGGAACAATAAAATTTGGCAGTTTGTAGTTTGGTGTATAATTTAACAGGTTTCAAATATTCAGTAGGGAGAGTAGATTGATGAAGATTGGTACAATTGGGAATAACAAATTTTTAAAGGAATTAAACGAGACATACTTATTAGAGTTAATTAGAACAAATAAGCAAATTTCAAAAGCCGATCTTGCTCAGCTGACAGGTTTATCGCCGACAGCTTGTGGAATTATTGTAACAAATCTACTTGACAAGGGTTATATTAGAGAAGCAGGTGTAGGTGTATCTACTGGAGGAAGAAGACCTGTTTTGTATGAGTTGACTCCGCAAAGCTACTTTTCTATAGGTGTAGACATTGATGTTGACTATATTAGGTTTATATTAATGGATATTACAGGACAGGTAGAATATAGGGATATAATTCCTAGCAAATCAGACTATTCTGTGTTGGCAACAATTGAACTTGTAGAGGAGAAGATACGCCAGATTATACAAAAAAACAACATTAAAGAAGAAAGACTATTGGGTGTTGGTATATCAATCCCAGGTATGATAGATAATATATCACATGAAGTTGTATTTGCCCCAAACCTTGGATGGGAAAGGGTGAACCTAGAGAACATGTTGGCAGGCATAGGCAGTTTCCCAATATATGTTGACAACGAAGCCATATGTTCTGCAATATGTGAAAATTGGATTGGATGCTGTATTAATCAAAAGGATTTCGTTTGTATTAATATGAAGTCCGGTATTGGATCAAGTATATTTGCAGGCGGTAATTTATATAGAGGCTGTTGCGGGAGTGCAGGAGAAATAGGACACATTATGGTGGATGCTAATGGACCTAAATGCGGTTGTGGAAATTATGGCTGCTTAGAAACGCTGGCATCTTCCAAAGCAATGATAGAAAAAGCCCAAAAGCAGATTAAGCAAGGCTTGATAGCAGACATAACAGATATAGAATCAATTACTATTGATGATATTATTAGCTCAACTAATGCAGGAAACGAGGCTACTCGTGTAATTTTAGTTGAGGCTTCGGGTTATTTGGGTTTGGCGGTAGCTAACATAATTAATACAATTAACCCCTCTAAAATAGTGCTAGGTAAGGAACTGAATAAATTCCCAGAGGATATTTTAGAACATTTAAAAAATATAGCTTTTGCAAAGGCTCTAAAATATCCGGCATCAAGGGTTGAAATAGTAACCTCGGAATTAGGTGAAGATACTTCTGCACTTGGAGCAGCAATTATACCACTCCAGAAACTATTTGGCTATCAAGTTTAAATAAAAAGCGTTTTAGACGGTTAATTAATAAATTTAAAACTAAATGGAGGATTTTATTATGTCAGAAATATTTAAGGGAATCAGCAAAATTAAGTACGAAGGAAGTAAGTCAGATAATCCATTAGCATTTAAGTACTATGATGAAAATGCTGTTATTGGCGGAAAGACAATGAAAGAGCATTTAAGATTTGCTGTAGCATATTGGCATACATTTGCAGCACCAGGAGCTGATATGTTTGGAGCTGGTTCATATGAAAGACCTTGGAATTCAATTACTGATGCAATGGAAATGGCAAAATACAAGGTTGAAGCAAATTTTGAATTTGTTGAAAAATTAGGAGCACCATTCTTCTGCTTCCATGACAGAGATATAGCACCAGAAGGAGCAACTTTAGCAGAGACAAATAAAAACCTTGATATTATAACAGCTTTGATTAAAGACAGAATGAAATCAAGTGATGTAAAGCTTCTTTGGGGAACAACTAATGCTTTTGGTAACCCAAGATTTATGCATGGCGCATCAACTTCTCCAAATGCTGATGTATTTGCTTATGCTGCAGCTCAGGTTAAAAAGGCAATGGAAATAACTCATGAACTAGGTGGAGAAAACTATGTATTCTGGGGTGGTAGAGAAGGTTATGAAACTCTATTAAATACAGATATGAAGCTTGAGTTAGATAACCTTGCAAGATTCTTAAGAATGGCTGTAGATTATGCTAAAGAGATTGGATTTACAGGACAGTTCTTAATTGAACCTAAGCCAAAGGAACCAACAAAACACCAATATGATTTTGATACAGCAACAGTTATTGGTTTCTTAAAGACTTATGGTTTAGATCCATACTTCAAGATGAATATTGAAGCAAACCATGCAACATTAGCAGGACATACTTTCCAACATGAATTAGCAACTTGCAGAATTAACAATATGCTTGGAAGTATAGATGCGAACCAAGGTGATGTAATGTTAGGATGGGATACTGACCAATTCCCAACAAACGTTTATGATACAACTCTTGCAATGATTGAAGTATTAAAAGCAGGTGGCTTAAATAAGGGTGGTTTGAACTTTGACTCAAAGGTTAGGAGAGGTTCATTTGATCCAACAGACTTATTCTATGGTCATATTGCTGGTATGGATACTTTTGCAAAGGGACTTATCATAGCTAATAAAATAATTGAAGATGGAAAGATAGATAAGTTTGTTGCTGACAGATATTCAAGCTACACTACTGGAATAGGTAAGGATATAGTTGAAGGTAAGGTTGGCTTTAAGGAATTAGAGAAATATGCATTAAATATTACAGTGCAGAATAAGTCAGGACGTCAGGAAATGTTAGAGGCACTATTAAATCAATATATACTTGAAACAAAATAAGTTTTAGATAAGTTTTAAAATTGCTCTTTTTAGACAAAATAATATATTAAGTTATACAATATAAAGGCATACCACAATTTCAGAAGACTAAAAAGTCATTTGTTTTGACTTTCTTCTGAGATTACAGGTATGCTTTTTTGTTGGTTCTATGTCAATAGTTGGGCTAGAACTGTATACTGAAATTTTGTTTCTATGTAAATAGATAGGGAGAACAGAAAACTGAAAATTATTCATGAACAAAATTTTTGCTATTTTAAATTTAGAAACATCAGAAGATTCCAGAGGAGAAGTAGCACTTTGAACTAATATAATAAGTATTGGCTTGTTAAATATTTTCCGAATTTTAATATACTGGTGAGCATATTCTCTTTGTTTGCATAAAGGTGTCACATAATGTTTATCTCACATATTATAGATTAGAAAAGTAAAAAGGAGTGACTAATCATTATGGCAAATGAAATTATTGGAGGTTTTCCTCCTATTCCGCCTATACCACAACCTAATAAAACATTGCAGGTTCCGGTAATAATAGGCTGGGGTGAGAAGCAAAAATTAGTAGTTAAAGAGATAACTGTGGGTAAAGCATGTGGTGATAAACCAAGAACAGATATAGGTCTAGGTCCTGCTCCAGGTCCAGAACCATGTTTACCTGCTGCTATTTTCAGAATTGTAGACGTAGATAAGGAAGTAGTAATAACAAAAACAAAATTAGTTCCAAGGATTGAATCTGAAATTCCTACATGCAGTCCTGTTAAAGAGTATTGGAGCAAAATTATTGTTAATGGTTATGTGGATAAGAACATTATTTACAAGACAATCACATGCCATACTAAAGATGATGTTATGGGCGGATTAAATCAGATAACTACACGTGTTTATTTCTCAACATTTATCGAAGTCAAATCTAAAGAGCCAGTTAAAGAAACTGATAAAGCAGAAATAGTAAGTGCAATTGTTGAAGGAGAAGACGAGGAATTATTAGATCCTAATCCAGTAGATAAGCATGCACCAGAATGGGCTGTAACCTATAATAAACTTCTTGAAAAAATGTTGATAAGAATTACTGCAAAAGTTGTAAGAGTAGAGCATGTAACAGTAAAACCAGAAAGTACACCTTGTGAGGGTTAATTTAGCTTAAATAGCAGCATATTTTAATAACTCTAAAGGGTGAAGGAGAGAAGTCCTGCGAAATTCTATAGTAAAATGCTAAACACTAGAGTTAAGTTATTTTAACTTTATAAAGGATTCTTTATGCTAAAGAGCTACAATGTAGCTCTTTAGTCTTTATCTAAATTTTTTAATACTTCAAAATCCATATACATTAATTCTTCTACATTTGTACTTTCACTATCTTCAAATTGCCATACTTTAGATGAAATATTATATTCAAAATTTTTTTGGGAGCTAGCAGTAAATTCCTTTCGTACTGAGTCAGTATTATCTGTTTCTTGTATTTGTTCTGCGTTATTTGTCGTGCTTTTATCATTTATAGTGTTAGCATTATTTGAACCAGCTACGATATTCGTAGTATCATTGTCGGAATTTACAATATGTGACAGGTCTACTGTGCCTATATCATTTGAAGAATTTGCTGTTTTTACTGCACTAATATTATTCAAGGCGTTTTTAGAGGCTTTTGGAGTATTATTTTTTGCAGTATCAACAGTTTCAGTGGCATCAATATCACTTTCTGTGTCACATGCTATACTAGATACTCTTATTTCTCCAGAAACTTCAATATTCCAAAAGGAACGGATACGGCTCTTGCTAACATAGTTAAATTTGCAGGATGGCTGTAGTTTTAGTTCAGACTCTATTTTGCTATTTTCTAATGTATCAAACAGAACAATTTCACAAAAATTTTTTCTCAGAGTAAATGATTTATAATTGGCTTCTTTGGTTGCGTTAGGTTGCCTATAAAAAACTAATACACTGTATTCTCCAAATACAGCTACTTCTTTTTCGGAAATAACTTTTGATAATACACTCTCAGCTTTTGCATAGCAATTAATTATTATTGAATTATAAGGCTTCTGGGATTGAATAGTACTTGAGAATGCTACGCGGGTTTCATATGCTAGAGCCATGTGCTACATCTCCTAACAAATAATTATTTTTATAGCAATAATTTTATTGCTACTAATAATATGAGTTTTCATTCAGAAATATTACTATCCAAACAAGGTAATAAGTTTATAATATTAACGGTTAATGATTTAAATTTTCCCAGTTAAATTATATAGGTATCCATAATCATCAATGGAGAGTTAAGATGCAAATAATGAATACTGCCTGTTGTGGTTGTACAAAATGTGCTGTGCCTTGACATTGATGTGCTATATACGTAAAATTAGCATAGAAATTAAGTTCAGACTCAAGTAATATTAGTTGCATAAGGAGTCACATACTTATGAAAGACAAAAATAATACTGAAACAAATTGGAGGAAACTTGATAATACAGCCAATGTTTTTCCAGTAATATCAAATAAAACATATAGCAGTGTATTTAGAGTAGCGGTTCATCTTAAAGATGAAATCGATGGAGATATACTTCAGGAAGCATTAATCAAGACTCTGCCGTTATTTAGTTCTTTTAGTGTTAAATTAAAGCGTGGAGTTTTTTGGCATTACTTTGAAACAAACAGAAAAAAGCCTCAAGTCGAAAAGGAGCAGGCATATCCATGCGCTTTTATTGATCCATACAATAATAATCAATTTCTTTTTAAAGTTACTTACTTTAAAAAACGGATTAACCTTGAAGTTTTTCATGTTATAACAGATGGGACAGGAGCATTGAAATTCTTAAAGGCATTAACTTATAATTACATAAAGCTTGCATATAAGGAGGCTTTAGACGAGAGCGTTTTAAAAATTCCGGTGGTTGATGTTATGTCAGATGTTGAGGATAGCTACCATAAGTATTATAGAAAGCATTCCTATCCAAAATACAAAACGCAGAAAGCATATAAACTTAAAGGTGACATGCTTCCTGTTTTTACAATGGGCGTTATTCATGGAGTGGTCAAATTAGAGCCTTTATTAGCCATATGTAAGAAAAAGAATGTAAGTCTCACGCAATATATTGGAACGCTTATTATTTGGTGCATATATAAGGAATATTTAAATGAGCAGACCAGTAAGAAACCTATACAAGTGAATATTCCAGTGAATTTGCGACAATTCTTTAATTCCACAACAGAAATGAACTTTTTTTCGTATATTAATGTTGGAATTAAAAGTACAAAAAGTAACTATACTTTTGATGAAATGCTGGATATAGTTTCTAAGCAATTTAAGGAGCAATTGACGAAAGAGAATCTGTCACATACTATTTCAGGTAATGTATCCACAGAGAAAAATATTTTTGTGCGTTTTTCGCCTTTAGTTTTAAAACAACTAGGAGTAAAAATAGCATATGTTAGTTCAAATAAAGCAAACACAGTTGTTCTCTCTAATCTAGGGAAAATTGAAGTACATGATGAATTTAAAGAATATATAAGCAGATTTGAAGCGCTTATTGGTGTGTCCAAGGCTGAGCCAACTAAATGTGCTATTTGTTCATTTAATGGAAATATTGTTTTTACATTTACTTCAATTTTAAAGCAACCATATTTACAAAGGGCATTTTTTCGGCATCTTAGTGATGAGGGAATAGAGGTTAGTATAGAAAGTAATGGTGTTTATTATGAAAACATGTAAAAGATGCAGGGTATATGTTGTAGAGAATACTGATATTTGTCCGCTGTGCAAAACAGTATTAACTGATATGGATGGAGAAAAGCTAGATAAAACATATCCGGCTATAGAAGTTAACTCACATAAATACAATATAATAAAGAGATTGTTTCTGTTTGTATCTATACTATCTGCTGTTGGGTCAGCCATTACCAATTATTTAACATATAATGGTGTAATGTGGTCGGCTATTAATATTTCTGCCATAGTGTATTTTTGGATAATAATGAGTTACTCAATAAAGAGGAACAGAAACATTGCTTCGCATATTTTAGTGCAGATAATATGTATATCTATTCTTACTGTGATAATGGACAACTCCATTGGATATAGCGGATGGTCGGTAAATAATGTTATACCAGAGATCATGACATTAGCTAATGTGGCAGTATTAATTTTAGTGTTTATAAATCGTATGTATTGGCATACTTATGTGATAAACCAAATTGTAATTGCTGTTTGTGGACTAATACCTGGTGTGCTTTGGCTTTGTGGACTTATTACAGTTATAATCCCAACGGCAATAGCTACAGCAACGTCATTATTAGTACTAGTTATAATGATAATTTTTGGAGATAAAACAATAAAGAGCGAACTTAAGAGAAGATTTCATTTTTAACTGGTATTAAGCACCTATTGTTATGATGGTTACAGAGGATGGATGATAAAAACTCGAAAATAAGGTTAGTACAAACATGATGCGACTTCGAGTTGTAAAAACCACAAGTGTTTTTTGATGGTGTGTTTTAATGCATACATCCTTCTCTTCGCATATCATAAACGTGCAAGCAGGTTTTTGTGAATTTGAGCAATCAAGCAATAACTATACACTTTTTAATTACTTTTTATGTAGCTGGAGGTATCAGCGGAATGGAGGTATAGCTTGAAAAATGCGAAGTTTTTATTTGTGCAAACATCATTCTCTTCGCATATCAAAAACCTGCAAGCAGCTTTTTGCGGGCTTGATTAATGTACAAACATGATGCATTTTCGAGTTGAAAAAACCATAAGTGAGTTATGGCAGTTTGTTTTGGTGCAATCATCCTATTTTTGCATATAAATAAGCTGGGTGCAGGTTTTTGTGAATTTGAGCAATCAAGCAATAACCATACACTTTTTAAATTACTGTTTATGTAGCTGGAGGTATCAGCAGAATGGAGGTATAGCTTGAAAATAGTTGTTTTAGATGGATACACTTTGAATCCTGGTGATTTGTCATGGGATGGGATTAGGGGGCTTGGAGATTTAGTTGTCTATGATAGAACTCCTGCTGAAAAAACAATTGAGCGAATTGGCGATGCTGAAATAGTATTGACAAATAAGGTTATGCTAACAAGAGAAATATTGATGAAAGCACCTTCCATTAAATATATAGGTGTAATTGCAACTGGGTATAATGTTGTTGATATAGAAACAGCTAAAGAACTTGGAATAATTGTAACAAACGTCCCTGCCTATAGCACGGCATCTGTCGCACAGTTGGTTTTTGCACTTATTCTTGAGTTATGTCATCATGTGGGTGAGCATAATAGAGCAGTTCATAACGGTGCATGGACTAGTAGTATAGATTTCTCTTTTTGGAATTACCCATTAATAGAACTTGCAGGTAAAACACTTGGTATTATAGGCTTCGGGGCTATTGGACAGGCTACTGCCAATATTGCAGCTGCATTTGGTATGAATATATTATATTTCAATAGAACACGAAAGCCTGAATTTGAAACTGATAGGATACAGTTTGCTGAACTAGACACTTTACTAAGTGAATCAGATTTTGTAAGCTTGCACTGTCCATTGACTAATGAGACAAGGGCACTTATTAATAAAGAGAAAATTGCAAAAATGAAAGATGGTGCGTTTCTTATAAATACATCTAGAGGTGATGTGCTAGTGGAAGAAGATGTTGCAGAGGCGCTAAATAGTGGCAAACTGGCAGGAGTAGGCGTAGATGTAGTTTCTGTTGAACCAATAAAGCAAAATAATCCTTTGTTAAAAGCTAAGAATTGTATAATAACACCCCATTTTGCATGGGCAGCAAAGGAGTCAAGATCTCGACTAATGGATACGTTAATAAAAAATATACAAGCATTTTTGAATAATGATCCAATTAATGTTGTAAGTATTTGATATTTTTATAATCAATTTCACACGTATATATTCTACTTAACATTTTCATATAGTTGAGTTGTAATAAAGGTTATTAATGGTTTATTATCAGTTAACTAAGTTGTTTATATCAATTATTTAATTTTTAATATGATACAGTGTCCTACACTTACAATTTTCAATTGGAAGGTTGACTTATTAATTAAATTGATAAACTTAAGTTACAGCATATTATAATAAAATGGATTTAAAGGTATTGCTAGCAATTTAGTATAATATGAATAAAAAAGAAGGAAATTGAGAATATTTAATTATAAGCATAATAAATGGTTGAATTATAGATGTCATTATGATTGAAATTGCCTTATGAAAAGTATATACTAATTTAGCTGTTAAGAGTCAATGCAAAGTATTATTTTTAAGCGGTTATAAAAACTTGAATAAAAAATAAAAAAAGTGTTGACAATAAAATGGCAAGATGGTATTATAATTAAGCTACTTGCGACAAGCGAATAGCAAACACCTTGAAAAGCAGACGAATTGATGCTTTTGAGGATTGGACTTTGAAAAGTAAACAGTGACAAGTCTTTTAATAAAAGACCATGTAAAGGAACTCGAAAAATTCCAAAGTCTATATAATGGACTTTAAATTGAGTAACTTGCGAACTTTACAACCTAGTTCTTAAAGAACAAGGAACAATAAGTCAGCAATTTTAATGAGCAATTAAATTTTCAAATTTAAATATTAATTTGAGAGTTTGATCCTGGCTCAGGACGAACGCTGGCGGCGTGCCTAACACATGCAAGTCGAGCGGAGTTAATTGAAAGCTTGCTTTTGATTAACTTAGCGGCGGACGGGTGAGTAACGCGTGGGCAACCTGCCTTTCACAGGGGGATAACACAGGGAAACTTGTGCTAATACCGCATAACACATCGAGGTAGCATTACCATGATGTCAAAGGAGCAATCCGGTGAAAGATGGGCCCGCGTCCAATTAGCTAGTTGGTGATGTAACGGACCACCAAGGCGACGATTGGTAGCCGAACTGAGAGGTTGATCGGCCACATTGGGACTGAGACACGGCCCAGACTCCTACGGGAGGCAGCAGTGGGGAATATTGCACAATGGGGGAAACCCTGATGCAGCAACGCCGCGTGAAGGATGAAGGTTTTCGGATTGTAAACTTCTTTAGTCAGGGACGAAAAAATGACGGTACCTGAAGAATAAGCCACGGCTAACTACGTGCCAGCAGCCGCGGTAATACGTAGGTGGCGAGCGTTGTCCGGAATTACTGGGTGTAAAGGGCGTGTAGGCGGGAATGTAAGTCAGATGTGAAATCCCAGGGCTTAACTCTGGAGCTGCATCTGAAACTATATTTCTTGAGTGCCGGAGAGGAAAGCGGAATTCCTAGTGTAGCGGTGAAATGCGTAGATATTAGGAGGAACACCAGTGGCGAAGGCGGCTTTCTGGACGGTAACTGACGCTGAGGCGCGAAAGCGTGGGGAGCAAACAGGATTAGATACCCTGGTAGTCCACGCTGTAAACGATGGATACTAGGTGTAGGAGGTATCGACCCCTTCTGTGCCGGAGTTAACACAATAAGTATCCCACCTGGGGAGTACGGCCGCAAGGTTGAAACTCAAAGGAATTGACGGGGGCCCGCACAAGCAGTGGAGTATGTGGTTTAATTCGAAGCAACGCGAAGAACCTTACCAAGGCTTGACATACAGTGGAATACGGCAGAGATGTCGTAGCCCTTCGGGGCTGCTGTACAGGTGGTGCATGGTTGTCGTCAGCTCGTGTCGTGAGATGTTGGGTTAAGTCCCGCAACGAGCGCAACCCCTGTTGTTAGTTGATAACATTTAGATGATCACTCTAACGAGACTGCCGGTGATAAATCGGAGGAAGGTGGGGACGACGTCAAATCATCATGCCCCTTATGTCTTGGGCTACACACGTACTACAATGGCTATTACAATGAGAAGCAAAGCTGTAAAGTGGAGCAAATCTATAAAAATAGTCTCAGTTCAGATTGTGGGCTGCAACCCGCCCACATGAAGTCGGAATTGCTAGTAATGGCAGGTCAGCATACTGCCGTGAATACGTTCCCGGGCCTTGTACACACCGCCCGTCACACCATGAGAGTCTGCAACACCCGAAGTCGATAGTCTAACCGCAAGGAGGACGTCGCCGAAGGTGGGGCCGATGATTGGGGTGAAGTCGTAACAAGGTAGCCGTATCGGAAGGTGCGGCTGGATCACCTCCTTTCTAAGGAGACAGGGATGATGCAGCGTAAGTTGTGATTATCCAGAATCTTTAGGTCGAAGATAGTGTCAGAATTAGCTTGAGCAGAGCTCGCGAAGTCTGGTAAAACATTATCTTAGAGTACTTTGCATGAGGATTTACGAAGTAAATCCTTTAGTCACTGTTTAGTTTTCAAAGCCCAAGATATTTTAATACATAGAAATCAAGTTAAAGAACAAATGTTCGTAATTGGTTTTTAGTTAAAAGTGTTAGGGTTTTGAAATATGGATATTGCAGTTAGAGACGAACGATTGCTCTAAAAGGCAAAAGTTATATCTAACATTTACCGTGGGGGTATAGCTCAGCTGGGAGAGCACCTGCCTTGCAAGCAGGGGGTCATGAGTTCGATTCTCATTATCTCCACCATATCGGAATAAAAGATTCCGGTAAAAAACCAGTTGACATATTAATGAAAGCTGGTATAATAAAAGTCCGTGTTGAGAATTGAAAGATTTAATACATGGATTAACTATGGAAAGCATAGTAAACGAACCGAGGTTCGTATTGTACATTGAGAACTAAATAATGTATCGATAAATGCGTTTTTTATGAAATTTAAATTTCTTTATGGAATTAAAGTTTCATAGAAACAAGTTTTAATGAAGATGAGAAAACGTAGATATAATTTACATTGTGAATAATATTTACGCGACAAATAATAAGGGTAATATGTACAATTTTTGCAAAAGAAAGGTACACGTGACTCTTAGGAAAGAACTCATTGATAGGTTAAGACAATCACAATCAATTGTGAGAAGCAATTGATATACTTGAGAATCCAAATTATCGAAGATAATTCGAAAAGAGGTCAAGCTACTAAGAGCGTAGGGTGAATGCCTAGGCACCAGAAGGCGATGAAGGACGTGACAAGCTGCGAAAAGCTACGGAGAGGCGCAAATAGCCATTGACCCGTAGATATCCGAATGGGGGAACCCGGCCAAACTAAACATTTGGTCATCGTTACATGAATAAATAGTGTAACGAGGGCAGACGTTGGGAACTGAAACATCTAAGTACCAACAGGAAAAGAAATCAAAAGAGATTCCGTAAGTAGTGGCGAGCGAAAGCGGATTAGCCCAAACCAAGAAATAGCAATATTTCTTGGGGTTGAGGACTAGCATAATGATTCTCAGAGCATAGCAGAATGAGCAGCTGGAAAGCTGAGACCATAGAGGGTAAAAGTCCCGTATGCGAAATGTGAAGAGACAGGCTAGTATCCAGAGTACCACGAGGCACGTGAAACCTCGTGGGAAGCAGGGTGGACCACCATCCAAGGCTAAATACTAACTGGTGACCGATAGTGGAGCAGTACCGTGAGGGAAAGGTGAAAAGAACCCCGGGAGGGGAGTGAAAGAGAACCTGAAACCCTATGTTTACAAGCAGTTGAAGAGCGTTAAAGCTCGACAGCGTACTTTTTGTAGAACGGTCCGGCGAGTTATTGTATGTAGCGAGGTTAAGTACGTAAAGTACGGAGCCGAAGGGAAACCGAGTCTTAATAGGGCGACAAAGTTACATGCTATAGACCCGAAACCGGGTGACCTACCCATGGACAGGTTGAAGCGGGAGTAAAATCTCGTGGAGGACCGAACCACATGACCGTTGAAAAGGTCTGGGATGAGCTGTGGGTGGCGGAGAAATTCCAATCGAACTCGGAGATAGCTGGTTCTCCCCGAAATAGCTTTAGGGCTAGCCTCAAGTTAGAGTCATACGGAGGTAGAGCACTGAATGGGCTAGGGGCCTTACCAGGTTACCGAACCCTATCAAACTCCGAATGCCGTAATGATGTTACTTGGGAGTCAGACTACGAGAGATAAGTCCCGTGGTCAAAAGGGAAACAGCCCAGACCATCAGCTAAGGTCCCCAAATTACAGTTAAGTGGAAAAGGATGTGGGTTTGCTAAGACAACTAGGATGTTGGCTTAGAAGCAGCCACTCATTCAAAGAGTGCGTAATAGCTCACTAGTCGAGTGAGCCTGCGCCGAAAATGTCCGGGGCTAAACTGTATACCGAAGCTATGGATCAGCGTGTGTTCAATAGTATCACCTAGCAAAAGACTGCTAGAACATTTCACAAAATGCATCATATGAAATATGATTAAGGAGTATTTTGTCAAATGTTCCATACAGCTAAACTGTATACCAGAAGTAATTAGAAGGTATATAAAAAGAGTTAGGAGATAGTATTGAACACACGAGGGTGGTAGGGGAGCTTACTGTTGTAGGTTGAAGCACGACCGGAAGGACGTGTGGACGAAGCAGTAGTGAGAATGCCGGAATAAGTAGCGAGAGTAAAGTGAGAATCTTTACCGTCGAAAGCCTAAGGTTTCCTGGGGAAGGTTCGTCCGCCCAGGGTAAGTCTGGACCTAAGCTGAGGCCGAAAGGCGTAAGTGATGGACAACAGGTTGAAATTCCTGTACTACCGTTATTCGTTATGAGAGAGGTGGGGACGCAGGAGGATAAGTCAAGCATACAGCTGGAAAAGTATGCGCAAGCGAGGTAGATAGTCTAGTAGGCAAATCCGCTAGATGTTTCGAAGGCGTGATGCGGAGGGAAAATAAGTACCGAAGTGACCGATTCCACACTGACGAGAAAATCCACTATCCAGAATAAAGGTACCAGTACCGCAAACCGACACAGGTAGGTGAGGAGAGAATCCTAAGACGAGCGGGAGAAGCGTTGTTAAGGAACTCGGCAAATTGACCCCGTAAGTTAGCGATAAGGGGTGCCACTAGAGATAGTGGTCGCAGAGAATAGGCCCAAGCAACTGTTTATCAAAAACACAGGTCTCTGCTAAATCGAAAGATGAAGTATAGGGGCTGACGCCTGCCCGGTGCTGGAAGGTTACGGGAATTGCTTAGCGCAAGCGAAGGCATGAACTTAAGCCCCAGTAAACGGCGGCCGTAACTATAACGGTCCTAAGGTAGCGAAATTCCTTGTCAGGTAAGTTCTGACCCGCACGAATGGCGTAATGACTTGGGCACTGTCTCAACAACGTACCCGGCGAAATTGTAGTACTTGTGAAGATGCAAGTTACCCGCGGCTAGACGGAAAGACCCCATGGAGCTTCACTGTAGCTTGATATTGGGTTTCGGTATTTTTTGTACAGGATAGGTGGGAGACTGAGAAGTAGTGGCGCCAGCCATTATGGAGTCGACGTTGGGATACCACTCTAAAAGTACTGGAACTCTAACCAGGTACCATAAACTGGTACTGGGACACTGTCAGGTGGGCAGTTTGACTGGGGCGGTCGCCTCCTAAAGAGTAACGGAGGCGTTCAAAGGTTACCTCAGCGCGGTTGGAAATCGCGCATCGAGTGCAAAGGCATAAGGTAGCCTGACTGCGAGAGCTACAACTCGAGCAGATACGAAAGTAGGACTTAGTGATCCGGTGGTATGAAAGTGGAATTGCCATCGCTCAACGGATAAAAGCTACCCTGGGGATAACAGGCTTATCTCCCCCAAGAGTCCACATCGACGGGGAGGTTTGGCACCTCGATGTCGGCTCATCGCATCCTGGAGCTGTAGCAGGTTCCAAGGGTTTGGCTGTTCGCCAATTAAAGCGGTACGCGAGCTGGGTTCAGAACGTCGTGAGACAGTTCGGTCCCTATCTGCCGCGGGCGCAGGATATTTGAGAGGATCTGTCCTTAGTACGAGAGGACCGGGATGGACGAACCTCTAGTGCACCAGTTGTCATACCAATGGCACAGCTGGGTAGCCAAGTTCGGAAGGGATAAACGCTGAAGGCATCTAAGCGTGAAACCCACCTCAAGATGAGATATCCCACTAGCAATAGGTAAGACCCCATGTAGACTACATGGTTGATAGGTCAAGAGTGTAAGTACAGTAATGTATTTAGCTGATTGATACTAATAGGTCGAGGGTTTGACCCAAAGAAGAGGAACAAAAGTTTCCAACAGGTATTCAAGAGTAGGTCGTTTTAATCTAGAAATGAGGAAAGTACATCTTCAATCGATAACATTATTTAGTTCTGAATGTACAAAATATGCTTGACAGAATATATGAAATGTACTAACATACAAAAGCAGTAAATGTACATTTAATGAAAAGCAGTAAAAAATTAAGTCAAAAACTCTTCGAGAGGTAAAGCTTTTAGAAGAGATAAAGTTTCTGGTGGATATGACGAGATGGACACACCCGTTCCCATACCGAACACGGAAGTTAAGCATCTCAGTGCTGATAATACTTGGCTGGCGACGGCCTGGGAAAGTAAGTCTCTGCCAGAATTATATCAGAGTTTCGAGCGCATAGCTTGAAACTCTGTTTTTATATATATATAATTTCTTTGAAGTCTAAATCCTAATTTCAGAATATATACTTGAAATCCACATAAATAACGTATTTAGTTTTGTATATTATATGCCACATACCAAAATATAAAATCTTTTTTAAACAATACTATATCTATATGATACTTCTAATAGGAATTTAGCCAAGATTGTTGCTATAATTATAACATATGTTCAAATATGACTATACAAATGGTGTATGTTATAAAAATTATATGAGGTGTGTCGAACCTAGCCGAAGATAATTTAGATAATGTATTAAAAAAATAAAGGATTAATTTGTATATGTATTAATACCGGGAGATCAGGATTTTGAAATGTTCTACTATTACTATTTTTAAGGATAACAATATATTACTTATAAACTGAATGAATAATATTATAATTCACCATCAAAATTCTATATAAACCTGTAATGCTTGAAAAAAATATTTTATCAAATAGCCTTTAAAAAGTAATTATAAATTTATTATTTGAAAAGGCGAACAATACAAAGTGAGGAGGAATTTATTATGTCTGCTGCAAACCATCCAGCCTATAAAGAAGAGCTAGAAAGGTGCAGGTATACTTTGGACTATGTGAAAAAAAGTCTTGAACGCGCTATAGAAAAAAGAAAAAAGGTTGGAAATGAGTTAGATAATGTTCAAAGACATATGTCTGGTGATAGTAGTGCAGACTACACAAGTATCATGGTTAATACTTTGATTCATGATGCGTTGGCATTAAAGATTAAAAACCTGCATACTGCCAAAAGTAAGCCATACTTTGCTAGAATTGATTTTCTTGAGGACGATACTAAAAAAATTGAAAAGTTATACATTGGGAAAATGTCACTTGCAAGAGACGAAGATCAGGAAATAATAATTGTTGACTGGAGGGCTCCAATTGCAAACTTGTACTATGAAGGAAGATTAGGGGCATCTAGCTATGAATGTCCTGATGGGACTATTGAGGGGCAACTTCTTTTAAAGAGACAATTTTCAATTAATAATGGAGAATTAGAAGAAATATTTGATATTGATATAACTACTAATGATGAATTTTTACAAACTTATCTTGGAGCTAATGCTGAAAACAGGCTAAAAGAAATTGTTTCTACTATTCAAGAAGAGCAAAATAAAATAGTAAGGGCACCTATGTGGAAACCTCTTATAGTTCAAGGCGTAGCAGGTAGTGGTAAAACAACAATTGCTCTCCATAGAATTGCATATCTTATTTATACCTTTGAAAAAAGTTTTGAGCCTGAAAATTTTATGATAATTGCTCCTAATAGACTTTTTTTAAACTATATCTCAGAGGTATTACCGGAACTTGGAGTAGAAAGAGTAAATCAAACTACATTTGAAGATTTTTCAATGGAGTTAATCGGGAAAAAGTTTAAACTCACAGATTCAAATTACAAACTCAATAAGTTTGTTAATTATAATACCACAGATGAACAGATTTCCAATAACAATTTAATAAGACAGGCTTCTATAGTGAAAACATCAATGTACTTTAAAGATATAATTGATGAGTATATCAAGATAATTGAGTTTTCATTTATTCCAAAACAGGACATAATGTTAGGCACAAAGGTGATATTTACTTATGAAGAAATAAATAATTTGTTTACAACACAGTATGCTATGTGGCCAATAGCACAAAGAATGAATGAAATTAAAAAGAGCATTACTACAAGGCTTAAGGCAAGCAAACAGGATTTTATTTCTCAGATAGAATTTGAATGTGATAGGAAGATTGCAAAGATTAGAGCGTCAAAAATTGATGAAAAAGAAAAACAAGAATTGGTCATTAAAGCATTTGAAAAGAGAGACAGAGTAATTGGAAAAATTGAAAAAGTTACTAAGACTTTAGTTAAGGAATATTTAGATACCTTACCTAAAATAAGTCCATACCAGTATTATATAGATTTAATGAAGAATGCGGATACATTTGATAGTATAGCGAGTAAATATATTGATAAAGAGGTATGTAAGTTTACCAGAGAATATACACTGAGTGTATTAAATAATAAAATGTTGGAGCTTGAGGACTTAGCACCAATAATATATTTAAAATATAAGATATATGGAATGGATGAAAAAATTCCTGTTAAACATATTGTAATTGATGAAGCACAAGATTTCAGTGCCTTTCAATTTTTTGTGTTAAAAAAGATAGTTAAAGATAGTTCATTTACTATATTAGGAGATTTATGCCAAGGGATACATTCATATAGAGGCGTTCGTAGCTGGGAAGAAATTGTGGAGAATGTTTTTGAGGGAAAAAAGTGTGAATATTTAACTCTTGAACAAAGCTACAGAACTACAATTGAAATAATGGATGCTGCAAATAATGTAATTGATAAATTACAAAATAGTGAACTGCTGAAAGGAAAACCTGTTATAAGGCATGGAGAACCTGTTGAAATAATATCTAAATCAGATATTGATGAAACTGCAAAGGATATATGTCAAAAGATTATAGAATCAAAAGCAAAAGGACACAAAACAATTGCAGTAATATGCAAAACAAGTGAGGAATGTGAATTATTTCTGCCTCTTCTAAAAAGGGCTGACAAAGACATAACTGTTATTACTGGAAATGAAAAAGAATATAAAAGTGGTATTGTGATTGTACCTTCATACCTATCTAAAGGATTAGAATTTGACGTAGTACTTATTTCAAATGCTAACAGGCATAATTATACTGAAAACGAATTAGATGTTAAATTGTTGTATGTGGCAATGACTAGACCACTTCATAAACTTTTAATTTACTATGTAGGAGAGAAGACTAAATTGCTTGATTAGAAGTCTTATTATTACATTAGAATTAATCACAATTGATGAAGAATATTATAAAACAGGCACATTAATTTTTCTAACACTTCAGGAAAAATTTTATGGCTAGAGTACTTAACTAGTTGGATGCTATAAACTATATCATAAGTAGACCTTCAGAATAGAAAAAGGAAGATATCAATTGATTGAAATAATTTGGATAAGATTAAGTATAAATAAACGAGGCGTAACAATAAAGTGGTTTACGCCTCGTTTGCTAGTGCTAATCTCCTTCACTACTCTTATTATTTCTGGCTGCTATCTTTGCGGCTCTAGCCTCTTTTTTAGTCATTTTCGGTGCTTTTTTTTGAGAACCTTTGTCACCCATTTATATCCCTCCTAAATTGATGTATTATTAGTATTACCAATCTTTACTTTTTAAATACCAGTTTTATGGTAAAAATTTTAACTTGTATGAATATTTAATTTATTAGTAAATATTGGGTATTAAATATAGAATGGTTAATCAAGGTTATAATTTTGTAAAATACTGCATAATTGGCAACATAAAAATTTTTTGTTAAATTATTAGTAAAATTTGTCTATGCAGTATTTAGTTTTATATATATAATTAATAGTATGATGATAATAAAGATTATTGGAGGTATTTCATGTTACGTAGAAATAATAGAAAGTGTTTAGCCTGTATATCTGTTTTTTTAGTTTCATTATTAATGATAACTTTATTTTTATCTGAAACAAACGTAAAGGCTTCTGTTTTTGGTTCAAAGAATTATTATTTGTATCTGGAGAAAAATAATTTAAAGGATCTTAAGAAAAAATATAAGGATTACTACATAGAAAATTATTTATCTGAGAGAAGTTATGAATGTAAGGCAAGTGCAAAGCTCGATGGAGATTTAATGAAATATGATGAAGAAATGAAAATGATTTCGGATTATTTATCTAAATTTGAGTTAAATTGTAAGTATAATGTAAATTATAAAGATTTAAAGGACAGCTATTTTACACTTTTCTTAGGCGCTAAATATGATAATAAGGACTTTGCGGATTTAGATATAAAATCAGCAGGCAATAAAGAAATTATCACTTTTCCAAGTTTGATAGATAAGGCTATAGGAATTGACAATTCTAGTACATATGAAATATCAACTAATCTTATAAATGCCTTTCTTTACGATGATAAGGCGTTTGAAGAAATATTTGGATTAAGTCGAAAAGCTTATGATAATATGATAGAAAGATACTTAAAGGATGTTATTTTTGGACAAATTCCAGACTCTAAAGTAGTATTGAACAGAACTGATAAATTTGAGGGAATTAATTGTAATTCTATAACATTTAATATTGATGAAGAAATTATTGCAAATATTTGTAAGGCTTTGGCGAAGGAACTTGAAAAAGACAAGGATATTAGAACAATATGCAAGAGTGTTAATAATTTATATATGGACATTCTGAAGCTTCAGGAACTGGAGATTGATCTTGGGAGCGCAACGCTAGATGAAATTGATGAAGGGATTCAAAATATTTGTTTTCTTTTGTATTATGCTGCAGAAAATATAGAGGACGTACAGATTGAATATACGGCATACTTTAAGGACAATGGGGATATTCTTTCTAGACAGTTTATTGAAAAGGAAAGTGAAGTAGGGATAACTCTTTCATCATTTAAAGATTTATTGGGAAATGATATGTTTAACTTTAATGTTAAAGAGAGCGAAGATAGTATTTTTGAAATAAGAAACAAAATGAAGTTACATAATGGTTTATATAATGGAGAATGCGAAGTGGATATATCAGGCAAAAATTTAATTAAAGCAGATTATACATATGAAAAAGATGCAAAAGTAGGAGGCTTAGATGCTTTTGTTGGAAGCATACAAGGAAAAGTAAAATTAGCACAATTTAAAGATGATTTAGAAACTACAGACATAAATGATATCTACTTTAGCATTAAAAATATGAGGAAGGATAATAACACTCTTCAAGGCCAATATGCATTTACTACAAGCTTCGATGGCAAAAGAATGGGAATTACTGTTTTCACAGAAGTTAAGCAGTCAAATATAGCTAATATATCAAAACCTATTATATCTCTGGACAATGCTATTATGCTTGATGATATAACTGCTCTTTCAGAGTTTGCTAATGAAATGGGTGAAAGAATACAGGAAAAAATAATTGGATTGCTTTTGTCTGGTAGTTCAGAAGAAGAGTATTTGAATTAAACCTACAAGTTTTATAAATTATAAACACCCTTTACTATAATTTAGTAGAGGGTGTTTTAGTTTTAAATGTCTATGATAATGCTTTATTAATGAATATCCGGACAAATTCCTTTAATCTATTCTAAGTAGATGGTATTTGTGAATTCATCGTAGGTATATTTTAGATTAAATATATTTTTAAAGTAATCAATATCTATATAATAAGTGTTATTAATTGTTAAACTGTACATTTTCAGCTTATATTGCTGTGTTTCAGTTATGCTATTAGAGGTAAGTATTTTAGCATCTCTAACTGAAATGTAATTTTTTTTGTCTTGTTTTAGAATGTCTTTACTAAGATGTACTAAAGAATTTTTGTATATCAATGCCGTTTTCTTATCACCATTAAATTGAGTTTGCTTAAGTAACTGTTTTGACATTCTCAGTGGAACAAGCTTGTTTTTCTCCCATATGGAATTATATAAAGACCATTCTATAGGCTTAGTTATTCCACGTTTCCCACCAATCTCAATTGTAAAAGATGGGATTTTTAATGTCTGAACGCACCAGTCTTTAAATCCGGATGTTGAAGATTTATAATTACTTGTGCTCACTAAGCTATATCCTGTTGTATCTTTTAATATATTAGCATATGCCAAATCTCTGGTTTTAGCAGCGCCTTGCTGACCATAGTACCAATAAATTATATCTCCAGCTGCATGATAAGCAATTGTTAAATCAAATTCAACTGTTTCACATAAGTATTTAACAGCTTTTGTTTCTGGTTCTGAAAAAGGTGATGTACCAGTAGAATATGTACTGGTAATTCTTTTTGTCCAATCAGCTGCACAGTTATGATTTAAATCTACTTTATTAGCATTAAAATAATAAGCTGGTGAGCCGTTTACACATATCTGTACCCCATCGGGATTAACGAGGGGCATGAAATAAAAGGATACCTCATTATCAAGGAGTTGTTTAATATTGCAACCATCTATGATTTTATTATTTGAATAAGCTTCTAGTATGTATTGAGCTTGGTTAAGTGTTAGAATAGTTCCCATATATTCACGAGGATGATGGGAGGCATTTATAAATATTTTTTTAGGACCTTTACCTACCTTTAAAACTGTTAAGTCTCGATTCTGTACTGATTTTCCGGCAGTAAACAAATATGTAATATTACTATAATTCTTATTTAATTCATTCAAGCGGGTTTGCGTATCAGTGTATACATTCTTGCTGTTGTATATTTGCTGTAAGGTTTTAGAATAAGTGATTTCTGTTTCTGCTGCAAATGAAGAAAAGGATGATAGAATAAATAAAATTAAAAGGATAGAAATATTTATTTTACGCACCATGTTGCCCCCTTAAGATTTATTTTTTCTTATAATAATACATTATTTTTATGTTAACTTGCAAAACAGAAAAAGTAGAATATGGAGAAATATGTGTGAAAAAGCGAGGTGAGATAATAGCAAAAAATTCCATGCCGTTTTTAATATATCGACATGGAATTAAGTATTTGGTAATATTTATTTAGGTAAGGTTTGCGGATACAGTCAGATAAAAACGAGAAGTTTTATCCCCGCGTATTATAGTTATCATCGCATTTTAAACAAATTAAAATTTCAATTTCAGTATGAGTATGTCACTTGAATTCTCTGTTCAAAATACTACTAGCTTCTATCATGTCAATTGTAAATCCGTAAAGTTTATGCCGGTATTGTAACTTAAAATTGTGATGCTCTAGTATATTTTTTATATCAAAGTTTATGTTGCTTCCTTCATCCAATCCTTTCAGACGAATTATTTCAGGCACGGCGCTGTAGGATAATTGTCCTAAATAGTTTATGTCAATTGAATTTTCTGTTGGACTGGATAAATAGCGATTAACATTATAATTAGCTATAATTCTGTCTACGTTTATCAGGCTCAGAATACAAACACCTACAATTACAGTAATACCAATCCAATTCATTACATAGATGTTGTTAATAAAGCATTTTATTATTAACCATAACAAACAAAAACCAATTAAAATCATAAACCATAGCGTCAAAACGCGTTTAACACTAAGACCATAAATATCTACATACAATAGCATCCTTTTCATTGCAGATATTAGTAAAACATCATTACACAAACACAGGCAAACAGTTGTCAACTGAATCCATAAAGGAAGCTTACCATTTTTTTTCTTAGTCATGATTAAAACAGAAAGTGCAATTGCAAATATTATCCCTGAAGCAGTTGTAAGTTCAAAAAATCCTCGTCTAGCGTATTCTGCGTAAGTCATGTCTGAGGCGCTAATATTAACTGTACCGCCGAATAAGTACATAAATTGAAACACCACAAAGGTTATAATAAATATATTTATAATTGTAAGAAAAGTGCCAATAATTATACTTTCAATATTATCGCCAATTTTAGCAGCTGGAGTTTGCTTTTTTTCTTCATATTTTAAACCTAAAATCATTGCTCCAAAGAACAGACCAAATAAAGACCCTAAAACAATATCCCAGAAAGCAACTCTAAAATCTAGACCTATAAGGTTTTTAACTGTATTCATGGATTCAGCAAATACTGCATCTGCGCTCATGAATAAGCCCATTAGAATTGCTGCTATTGGTATTGATATTGCCAGCCCAATAAAAATATAGATAGAGTTTGCTAAAGCTTTTGACTTGTTGTTTTTAATTATTTTAAATGATATAAAGGGCATAGCAAAGTTTGAGATAGGCCTTCCAATAAGGTTAACTATGGATTTTGACAGCATATCGAAGCTAAATAAACCATTTACCTCAATATCAGCAAGCACAATAATCTGAATGCATAGCAGCCCCATTATTGTCAACCAGGTAATAAATTGCGTACTAGGATTATAATGAATAAAAAAACTAAATGCAAGCAGCAGAATTGGGGGGGCCAAGTAAACAGAAGCTTTATTTATCGGTTTTTCTGGCTCTTTAAAGAAATAAAATAGCATACATTCAAGAGCAATAGCTAAAATTGGTACGGAAATGCCAGCTGAACCAAGTAGAATAGTTTCTGTAAATAGAATGCAGAATAGAATACTTAACACAGATATATATAAACCCTTTATAGAGGTTACTTTCTCCTTAAAAGCAATGTATTTAAGGGTTTTATTTCTAGGAATATAGGGGGTATAGTAGCTATAATTTGGAGGCATATCCATGCTATTTGCATTGCTTTGATGGGCTGCTTGCGAAGATTGCCCTGTTTGTGATGCAATTTTATTTGTTTTTGAGTTTTGAGGCTCAGATTTTTGTGGATTCTTGTTTTCCATATTTATTAATCCTTCCTTTCGATGTGAAAACTCACAATTGGTTATGCTGTCAGGAGAACTGTTCAATATCTCAGATATTTTTATAAAAGCTGCTTAATCTTCAGCTGGTACGTACTCTAAGATGTCCCCAGGCTGGCAGTCTAAAGCCTTGCATATTTCTTCGAGTGTAGAGAACCTTATGGCTTTCGCCTTATTGGTTTTTAATATTGAAAGGTTAGCAGTTGTTATTCCTATTTTTTCAGCTAACTCTGTTGAACTCATTTTTCTCTTTGCCAGCATTACATCTACATTTACTACTATTGGCATAGGTATTCTCCTTTTCTATATGGTCAAGTCATTTTCTTGCTTGTAATTAACGGCCTGATAGAATAATTTGGCAATGATGAAAATACATGCGGCAAGAAATAAAAACGTTAAACCTACAAGAAGAACAAAAGCCGACGGAATGAAAAATATTGCAAGCAAATAAATAAATGCAACGGGCAAACACCAGTAAGAGATATACTTTATTCTGTTTGCGGTATCTAATGTAAAAGGATTTTTAACATTTATGTTATGGAGTGCTTTTTTTGCATGATGTAATATAGAGAAACCACAAACACCTGATATAAATAGCAGTATTATCATTGAGTAGTAAATAGTATCTTCAACTAAACTTTGCTTATAAAGTAAATAGTAATTAAGTGTCCAAGGTAAAGAAAGTACCAGTATAGTACCTAAAATTTGAAAAATAGTACAAGAGACTTCCATCACACGACTTAATCCTTTAATACCTAAAATTTGAAAATTCATTAATTTACACCTCATATGTTAATAATTATAGTGTTATTATCTATATAAAATATACTGCTTAAATTATCGTTTGTCAATAAAAATTTATTAAAATATGATAATTTATTTTTGAAATACAATATTATTTACTAAAGACAGTTATAGTTTAGGACTTTGCTACGATATTCAGATTGTTTTTTTAATCGATTTGTGGATATATTTAGATTAATTGAAATTTTGAAATATTCAATACACTAGGTTACTTAATAAAATCACTATATGCAGCAAAGCATATGCTATTTTTGTGAATTTTTGAGTAGAACTATAAATTCTAAATTAGATTATTTTTCTATATTATAAGCTTTAGCACGAAATTTAACAAAAAAGTAACGGCCGATTATATAAATTATATTCTGACCGTTACTCTTCTTTCAGGATGAAAGATGGATTAGTAATGCTGTTTTCACGATTTCTTGCTAAACGACTTATTGAATAACTATTTGTATAAACAACTCAATATTTATTTTTTAATAACAGCTTTAACCTTTGCTGCTATATTGTCAGCAGTAAAGCCGAAATGCTTAAATAACTGTTCTGCAGGAGCCGAGGCACCGAAATTATCTATACATACGACATCACCTTTTAAACCAACATATTTGTGCCAACCAAAGGATGAGGCAGCCTCAACAGCAACTCTATTGGTAACAGCTGATGGAAGAACACTTTCTTTATACTCTTCTGACTGCTGTTCAAATAACTCCCATGAAGGCATGCTAACAACTCTAACATCTATGCCTTCTTCTTGAAGTGTTTTTCCCGCTTCTAATGTTACATGAACTTCAGAACCACTGGAAATTAAAATTGCCTGTGGAATAGGGTTTTTAGAGTCTAATAAAGTATATGCTCCTTTTAGAGCTATTTTACCATCAATATTAAGTGAAGGAAGATTTTGTCTGGTCAATACTAGACAAGTGGGTGCTGATTTGCTTGTTACTGCCGTAAACCAGCCAGCAGCCGTTTCATTACTATCTGCAGGTCTAAATACAACGAAGTTAGGAATACTCCTAATTGCAGCCAATTGCTCAATTGGCTGGTGAGTAGGACCATCCTCTCCTACACCAATACTATCATGTGTCATAACATAAGTTACGGGTAATTTCATAAGGGCTGATAACCTCATAGCACCCTTCATATAATCAGTAAATACAAAGAAAGTTGCACAGAATAATTTTAAGCCACCATAGGCAGACATTGCATTTGCGATAGAAGCCATTGCGTGTTCTCTTACACCAAAGTGAATATTTCTTCCACTATAATCAGCAGCTGAGAAATCACCCATGTCTTTCATATTAGTTTTATTTGATGGAGCTAAATCAGCAGAACCACCAATAAAGTTTGGTAATCGCTGAGCTAAATAATTAATTAAATTACCTGAGACTGCTCTTGTTGCAATTGGTTTTGAATCAAATTTCCAATATCCTTCATCATTCAATAACAGCTCATCATAGCTTCCGTTATGCCATAAATCCCATTCCTTAGCCAAACCAGAATACTTTTCAGAATACTTCTTAAACATCTCAGTCCAGTTTTCTTCAGCTTTTATTCCTGCTTGAACTAGTTCTTGCATATATGCTAAAACTTCATCTGGAACCTTGAAACAGTCATCTTTAGAAATACCTAGGAATTCCTTTGTTTTTGCTAAGGATTCTTCACCAAGTGGTTCTCCATGAACAGAAGAACTGCCAGCATTAGGTGAACCATAGCCAATTTGAGTATTTATAATAATAATTGAAGGTTTTGCGGTATTGGCTTTAGCACAGTCAATTGCAGTACTTATTGAGGGTACATCATTTCCATCTTCAACATTGATAACCTGCCAGCCGTATGAATCAAAACGCTTTGCTACATTTTCAGTAAATGAAATACTGGTATCTCCTTCAATAGTAATTTTGTTACTATCATAAAGTAAAATTAGTTTTCCTAATTTTAATGTACCTGCAAGTGAAGCAGCTTCACTTGCAACACCTTCCATTAAGCATCCATCACCACATAAAACATAAGTGTAATTGTCAACAACATTAAATCCATCCCTATTAAATTTAGCGGCCATAAAAGCCTCAGCCATTGCCATACCGACACCATTTGCGACACCTTGACCAAGAGGTCCTGTTGTTACTTCAACACCGGGTGTATGCATATATTCAGGGTGTCCGGGGGTTTTACTGTTAAATTGTCTGAAGTTTTTCAAATCTTCTATTGAGATATCGTATCCAAAAAGATGCAATATTGAATATAGCATGGCTGAACCGTGTCCTGCAGAAAGAATAAATCTGTCCCTATTTGACCAGTTTGGATTTAAGGGATTGTGTTTCATATGCTTAGCCCATACGGTATAAGCAATTGGGGCTGCACCAAGTGGTAATCCAGGATGTCCGGAGTTTGCTTTTTGAACTGCCTCAGCTGACAAAATTCTTATTGTATTAATACTTAAAGTGTCTATTCTATTCATTATCTTTGTCCATACCATTTGAAAGAAACAGTATTAAAAATATGGCAGGGACTTTACACCTCCATTATAAATTTTTTAAAATAAGTGTTTTCAACACAACAAGCTGTGTGTATGCAGAGTTTCTCGTAGGTCTGCATAATTATTTGTTATCTTTGAATATATTATCATAAAAATAAAACAAAATAACATGTTAGCTATAATATTTCCAAAATACAAAAATAAAAAACTAAAAAATTATATATAATTAGAAGAAGATATATTTATTACTGTATTATGCGATTTTATATTATTCGAAATTTATTTTGAAAATAAAAATAATTTAATAATGAGTGAATCTATAGTAATTTTTGGTATAATACTTTAGTATAAAGTTTGAGAGGAAATTCTTTTGAGAGGAAATATTGATGGAAGATAATATCAAGAAACATAATGAGAAATGCCACTTAAATATGAGCTGCAGCGGGTATTGCTGTACTAAAATTCAGGGATTTTCAGTTAAAATTGGAAAAACACAAATACTTAAAGATGTAAATTTGCATTTACACTGTGGGGAACTGACAGCAGTAATAGGACCTAATGGTGCAGGAAAAAGCACACTGCTTAAAGCAATTTTGGGAGAGGTTAAGCATGAGGGGACAATAACCTTTAATGGGTCAAGCGGAAATATTACTAGCAGACCGATAGTAGGCTATGTACCTCAACAGTTGGAATTCGATACTGCAGCACCAGTAAGTGTAAAAGATGTATTTGTTTCCTGTATGAGCAAAAAGCCTGCATGGTATAAGTCATCAAGGCAGCTTCTGCAGAAAATTATCGACTGCCTCAGCAGAGTACAGGCAGAAGGTCTTATAAATAAAAGATTAGGTTCATTGTCAGGTGGTGAACTCCAAAGGGTTTTACTTGCGCTTGCATTGGAGCCTATGCCACAGCTATTGCTTTTGGACGAACCTGTGTCAGGTGTTGATAAAAAGGGCTTAGATGTTTTCTATGAAATAGTATCAAGAATTAGAGAGATATATGATCTTTCCATTATTCTTGTGTCTCATGACTTGGATTTAGTCAAAAAGCATGCAGATAGGGTTGTGTTAATTGACGGAACAGTTATTCTAAATGGTACACCTAAAGAGGTATTCAGCGATAAAAGACTGCATGAGACCTTTGGACTAACCGGTATTTTTGATAATGCTAGAACAGAGGATAGGAGGAAAGTTGATGAGCCAGATATATAGCATATTAAATACTATTCTTCCTTTTGACTGGTTAAGTTATGACTTTATGAAAAATGCTTTTTTAGCAGTTTTGTTAATTACACCTATTTTTGCAATTCTAGGGACAATTATTGTTAACAATCGTATGGCGTTTTTCTCTGATGCATTAGGTCATGGAGCGTTTACAGGGATTGCAATAGGAACAGCAATAGGTATAATTTCTCCTATGTGGTCAGCTATAGTCTTTTCAATAGCATTTTCCGTGTTGATAACCATTGCTAAGAATAAAACAAGGACATCAACCGACACTGTTATAGGAGTCTTTTCATCAGCTGCTATTGCCATTGGTTTGATAATAATAAATACTTCAAAATACAGTTCCTTATTTATAGGAGACTTGCTTAGTATAAGTTCAGAAGAGGTTATAGTACTTTTTGTATTAGCAATCTTGGTTATTGTGCTTTGGATTTTGTTTTACAATAAAGTGCTCCTTGTAAGCCTAAACCAATCATTGGCAAGAAGTCGAGGAATAAATACTCTTGCAGTTGAGATGATTCTTACTTCTTTAATTGCTGTGGTGGTTACAATATGCATACAATGGGTTGGGCTTTTGATAATAAATTCTTTATTAGTGCTGCCTGCAGCGGCTGCAAGAAATGTTTCTACCAATACAACACAATATAATTTTATTGCACTAATTGTTTCAATTGTATCAGGTGTTGTTGGATTAATACTTTCATATTATTTTGATATGGCAACGGGCGCCACAATAGTAATTGTATCAGCTGTAATTTATTTTGTTACATTGGCGCTAAGGAAGAGATTTGCGTAGACAATTATTTAGGTAGCAATAAGAAATAAGAAACTGTTGCAAAACAAAATTTTCTGTATATTCATATCTTATTGCAAGAAATAGTACTAAGTAGTAATATATCTCTAATTGCGAAGCTCCGTTAGAAATTGATGCTCGAAATAGTAGGTGAAGAACAAGTATTGCAGCCAACACAGATACAGGATGTAGCTGTGAGTATTAGCCCAAGACAGAGTGCCTTTGTGTAATACGGTCGGCGGAAGTGCTTGTTCTTCACCATAATTATTTCAGCGTCAATTTCGTGAGCGAGCAATAGATATATATTGCTCGGGAGTACTATTTAAGCAGTTTGTTGATAATATATTATTTCTTGCTTTGCAACAGCCCTATTAGGCCTCGCAACTATTTATCCTTTTATTTTCCCATTACAACCAGCACATCATTAGTATCAGCTATATCATCACAGCTGATATAACAACCATCAAGTTTCTTTCCGTTAATAACGATATATTTAACTCCTTTTTCAACACCTTCATTATTTTCAACCTTAATATTAAGCATTTTACCTCTGAAAACTTTATTCATTGTAAACTCTTTCCATGCAGATGGAATACATGGGTCTAACTTAATTCCATCATATTGAGGCTGTAAACCTAATATACCATTAACTAATGAAACCATAACTGTTGATGCTGTACCTGTAAGCCAATGTACATGAGAACGTCCATGATTCAAAGTATCAATTCCCTCTGTTGCCTGACCGTGAACATAAGGCTCCAGCTTTCTTATTTCAGCATGGTTGTTCATTGCAGCAGGGTTTATTTCTGTAAAATATTCATATGCCCTATTTCCATTTCCTACAATAGTTTCTGCTAGTATAAGCCATCCTTGAGGCTGTGAGAAAATTCCCGCATTTTCCTTTGTTCCTTCATTGAAGAGTACCATTCTTGCTACTGGCATACCATATTTTTTGAATGGAGGATAGAATAATCTTGCTCCATACTTGGTGTTAAGCTTATTGTAAACACTGTTAAGAGCAGTTTTTGCCTTCTCGCCTTTAGCAGCTCCACTAATAACTGACCATGTTTGTGGATTTAGCCAAATATTTGCTTCTGCATTTTCTTTTGCTCCTATAGTATAACCGTCTTCCGTAAAGCCGCGCACATATTGATCCTCCTGCCAAGCATATTGATCAAATTGTGTACTTAGTCTGTCAAGATGTTCGTCAGCCCACTTAACATCATCGCTTAAGCCCTTCTTTTGTGCAAACTCCTTGAAGATAACCAAAGCATAATAGAGCTGGAATGCTACAAACATAGATTCACCTTTGGTTCCAAGTCTTAAACAGTCATTCCAATCTGCAAATAATCCAGCAGGGAAACCATGACTTCCTTGTCTATCCAGATTAAATTGTATTGCTTGTCTCAAATGATTATATACTGTTGCCTCACCCTTGTCTGCATAAGGAATTACTTCATCAATAAAACTCCATTCGCCACTTTCTTTAATATAAGTAATAACTGTAGGGAAAAGCCATAGCGCATCATCAGCGCGATAATAGGATTGACCTGTCGACTTAGCATACTCAGATTCATCAGGTGTTTTTACATGTCCTGCCTTATGGTCAAACTTTACCAAAGGAAGTCCACCACCGTTGGAAACCTGTGCGCTAAGCATTAGCCAAAGTCGTTCACGTGCCAGCTTGTCATCAAGATGAATTATACCTTGTATATCCTGAACAGTGTCACGATAACCTAGGCCGTTTCTAAGGCCGCAATATTGAAAGGAAGCAGCTCTTGACCATAGGAATGTAATGAAGCACTGATAAGCATTCCAAACATTAACCATATTGTTAAGGTTGCTATCAGGTGTATTTACCTGTAAATTGTTTAGACGCGCATGCCAGAATTTCTTTAATTCTTCAAACTGAGTGTTTACAACATTGCTAATAGTATTTGCAGCTTCACCATTATATTTATTAATAACACTTTTAGCAATTTCTTCATTTCCTGCTCCAAGGATAAATACCATTTCTTTTTCTTCACCAGGTGCAAGAGTAATATCTATTTGAAGTGCACCAAAAGAATTACAGTTATAAGCAGCAGTATTTGAGCATTTACCAGTTTCTACGGCTAAAGGATTACCATAGTTTCTGTAATAGCCAAGAAAGGCTTCTCTTTCTCCATCAAAAGCAGATACAGTTTGGCCTGCAACACCAAAAAATCTGCATGAAGGGTCGCCCATTGTGTCACAGTGTCCGTCAACATCGCTAGAAGCTTCACTGCCGTTTTCATTAATAACCTGAAGTATATGGTCACCTTTGAAATATGTTTTGCTTATAAACTGTGAATATTGAAGATTTACAGTATCATTTTCATAGTGGTCATGGTTTGTAAATTCCACCATTCCATAAACAGATAGATTCTTTTGTTCACTTCCGTTGTTTTTAATTTTAAATTGCCAAACTTCATAGTTTTTATCAAGAGGCACAAAATAAAGTGCTGTTGTGTCAATAGACCTATAGGATGAAGATATTTGAGTATATGCTGTACCATGACGACACTCGCTTTTGTATTTATCTAAAGGCTTACAAACAGGCTGCCATGAGCCAGACCAGAAATCACCGTCAGAATTATCACGAATATAAATATATCTTCCAGGTTGATCGTTAGATGCAGAGTTAAATCTAAATCTTATAATTCTGCCAGAAGCACCTGATTTAACAAAGCTATAGCCTGTAGCGTTATTGGAGATAATAGCACCATAATCAACTGAGCCTAGGTAATTACACCACGGAGAGGGTGTATCAGGACGATTAATAACATACTCTTTTGATAATTCATCAAAGTAACCGTAATTCATTTTAAAAAGCACCTCCAAAAAATCTGAATACTTATATATTGTTTTAATATACACTTAGCAATAATAACATATATTTATTAAAAGTAATACTGAATTTAAACTAAAATGATAATAAAAAAAGGTTATAAAAAAATGTATTTTTTTGACAAAAATAGATGATATCAATTGTATAATTTTTAAAAAGTGGTAAAATATTCTTGTGTTATTTATTTTTTACATGCTATTTTAATAGAGGAGAAGAGTAATGATAGGAAACGATAATGAACATTTGACTAACAGGGTTGTATTAATAATAAATACTATTCTTAGTTTGTTTTTAGTTTTTGGCTATTTAGCTGAGTATTTCAAGGGTAATAGAAGTTTGCAGTATGTACTTATATTTGCTGCTACGGTAATTATTCCTATATCTATTGCAGTTATTATGTACATAAAAAATGCAGCAAATAAAAGAATTAAATACGTAACAATGATAGGGTATTTAATTGTATACTCAATTGCACTTACTACAGCTAGTACAAGGCTTGCATTTGTTTATATATTTCCTATTATAGTAATGTATCTGCTGTATTTCGACTTAAAGCTAACGGTTTACAGTTATTCGTATGTATTTATTCTTAATATGGCTGTAATAGTACAAAGCCTGTTTTTTAAAGGGGTAGATGCTAAAGGAATTACAGAATTAACAATTCAGTTTGCAGCAATTCTATTGTTTGGTATAGCTATTATACTTTCTACAAAGTTATCTAACAAACTATGCTTTGATAAAATTGATAATATAAAGTTACAACAGCAAAAACAAGAAGAAATTATTTCAAAAATATTAGAAGCTGCTAAAATTTTGGATTCAAATGCAAAAGAAGTACAAACCTTTATAGCTGAATTTAATATTTCAATAGGTCAAGTAAGCGGTGCAATTGATGAAATTTCAAAAGGTGCTCAAAACACCTCTGAAAATATGATGCAGCAGTCAGAAGCAACCGAAAAAATAAGAGAATTAATTCATGTGACATCAGGACTATCAAAACAAATGGGAGAATTATCAAATAACTCTATAAATGATGTAAATGAGGGATTAAAAGTTGTAAATCTACTTAATGATACAGCTGCAATAGTAAATGAAAGAAGCCTTAAAGTAGAAAAACAAATGGCAGAACTTGAGAGTAAAACAGCTGAAATATTAGGAATAACAACAATTATTTCAGATATTAGTGCACAAACTAATCTGCTTTCACTAAATGCATCTATTGAGGCGGCAAGAGCGGGTGAGGCTGGAAAAGGATTTGCGGTAGTTGCAGATGAGATTAGACAGCTTGCTGACCAGAGCAAGCAATCTTCAACTAAGATTTATACAATAATTAATGAATTAAATGAGACCGTAAAAAACTGTGTTGAGCAAATACATAGCATGAAAAATGCAAATCAGGAGCAAAATAAATTTATTGTTAGTACAAAAAATATCTATAGTCATATAAGCGAAAATACAAGTAAACTTTCCGACAATATTAAAGAGGTTAATTCTCAAATAGAAACAATTGTAGAATCAAACGAGTCAATTATTGATAGCATTAATAAGATAGCTGCAGTTAGTGAAGAGACTGCTGCAAGCTCAGAAGAGGCTAATGCTATGGCAAATGCGAACTTACAAAATGTTGAGGAATTAATGATAAAAATAAATGAAATTATTAGTACGGCAGATGAAATGAAGAGATATGTTAGTTAATATTGCGACATACAATAGAAAGGGTATCAGTCCATATAAGTTGACTGGTACCCCATTATATACATAAAAATATTGTGATTTATACAAAGTTATGTAATTACGTGTGCCATAATAATATTTCCCAAATTATCTTTTTGAAACAATTTTCTTAATAATTTTCTAAAATGATTTTTCTTAGTCCTGCAAATATTTCATCAAAGTACTTAACTTAGGGATTACAGTTGCTGGAATATGTTCATGACCAAAGTATCGGTGAACTGAGATTTCCTTAGAACATACCATATGGTTATATGCTGCGAAAACTGTGGAAGGTGGCACAATATCATCTACTAATCCTGCGCTTACCCAAGTATGACATTTGATTTTTGGAGCAAGATTCATAATATCAAAATATGATAGGGTTTTTTTAGCTTGTATCTCAATTTCAGGGGCCGAATTACGCCTAAAGAATTCATTTATTTCATTAAAGGGATTACTAAGAGCTACATCTATTGCTCTTTCAAAATTACATAGGAATGGTTCATCTGCAACCGCTACTACAGGGATATCGCTAAGTGCAGCTGAAGCTAGAGTTAAAGCGCCTCCTTGACTTCCGCCATGTACTCCAATTTTACTCCCATTAACATTATCAATTGACACAAGAACCTCCAATGCTCGAACTGCATCCATATAAACTGCTCTATAATAATATTCATTTGGATCTAGAATTCCCTTAGTCATCCATCCTGATGCAAATCCTGTTGAAGAAACTACATTATCAGAACTGTAACCTTGCTGGCCACGAACAAGAACTTGAAAAGCAGCATATCCATGCAATGCCCAATTAACAGTGTCTCCAACATTTCCATCGAAGCACCAATTGTAACCATGAAATAGCAATAATCCTGGATGTGGTCCTTCTTTATCAGGGATAGCAAAATAACCTTGAATATTTGCATTATTAAACCCAGTAAAATTAATAGTAAAAACCTTAACACCCTTAACAGGGAAATTAAATGGAGTTAAAGTATAATTAAGGGGTATTTTTGATAACTCCTTAAGCGAGTTACTCCAAAATTCGTCATAATCAGGCTGCCTTGTAAGGTCTGGCTTATAGGTTCTAAGCTGCTCAAGGGGTAAATCATAAGGTTGAAGCATTTTAAATTCCTCCTTTTGGTATAATAGCATTATTAGTATTTGTGTTTAATAATTTTCAAAGCTACTGTGCTGAGATGTTTAGCTTTAGCTAATTAAGCACGACTTAATAATTATAACTCTTATTTATTGTGATAAACAAGATAATAACTTTAATGTTGTAATTTAGGTTAAAATTTAATAATATTATATTACGACAAGGAGGAGGCATATAAATTGAAAAGAAGGTATATAACAAAAATTTCAGTGGTCTTTTTAGTACTAGGATTGCTTATTGGTTGCGATAATTCAAATGTTTCAACAGAAACACTTGATAAAAATAAATCAGCTATGAACACATCTGATTATATTCAACAGAATCAAGAAACAAATGTATTGTATGACAGTTCTAAAACGGTGGAGGAAAACATCCAGCTTTATTTGAATGAGATGACTCCTGAAGAAAAGGTTGGACAAATGCTACAGGTTGAGAGAAGAGCAATATCAATTGAAGATATAAAAAAATATTATATCGGATCAATATTTGCAGCAGGTGGCTCTACACCAGATGAAAATACCATGAATGAATGGAGTAAGATGACAAAAAACTATAAAGAGGCAGCTAAAGAAACTAGACTAGCCATTCCCATTTTGTTTGCCGTTGATGCAGTCCATGGTAATAATAATATGAAAGATACTGTCATTTACCCCCATAATATTGGACTAGGAGCTAGCAGAGATGCGGAACTAATAAAGAGAATAGCTGAGGATAATGCGAAGGAGTTAGCTGCAGCAGGTGTTGATTGGACATTTTCACCTACTGTTGCTGTTAGTAATGATATCAGATGGGGAAGAACATATGAATGTTACAGTGAGAATTCTGATTTAGTTAGTATAATGGCATTGCCATATATAACTACTCTACAGGCCAACGGCATTATTGCATGTGCAAAACACTATGTAGCAGATGGTGCTGTACAGTTTGGTACAGGCGATAACGGCTATCTATTGGATCAGGGTGACGCTAAAATAACCCATAAAGAATTGCATGATTATTATATTTCAATTTATAATGAGGCAGTTAATGCAGGAGTTAAAAGCATTATGGTGTCATATAGCAGCGTTAATGGGATAAAAAACCATGCAAATAGAAACCTAATACAAAATGTATTAAAGAATGATATAGGCTTTAAAGGACTGGTTATAAGCGATTATAACGGTATTCACCAATTAAACGGAGATTCTATGTACCAAAAGGTAGTTGAGGCAGTTAATGCTGGTATCGATGTTCTTATGGAAGATACTTCATGGAAAGAATGTCAGGAAGCCTTAATTAAAGCAATAGAAAATAAAGATATATCAGAGGATCGTATCAATGATGCTGTTTCACGAGTACTTAGAGTAAAAATGGAAATGGGCAAATTTGAAAACACAGAAGCTAAAGAAACGGAGTTTATTCTTAGGAATTATAAAAGTAAGCAAATTGCTGAAGAAGCAGTAAGGAAGTCATTAGTATTACTCAAGAATAAAAATAAGGTTTTGCCTTTAGATAAGAATAAAAAAGTAGCTGTGATAGGTCCAGCAGCAGATAATATTGGAGTACAGTGCGGAGGATGGACAAAAACATGGCAGGGCGGTCAAGATGACACAATAAAAGGTCGTTGGATGAGTGGTACAACTATTTTGGATGGTTTTAAAGAAATTGCAAGTAAAAATGGGGGCACAATTATTACAGAAACTGAAAAGTTAAAGGATGCAGATGTTATTGTGGTAGTATTAGGTGAATATCCATATGCCGAAGGCAAAGGTGATGATGATAGCCTCAGCCTAATACGAGGGACAGTACTAGAGGGTAATGAAACTGCACTTAAAGAAGCATATGCAGCAAAAAAGCCGATCGTTGTTATTCTTGTATCAGGAAGACCAAGAATAGTAACAGATGATATAAATAAATGGGATGGTTTTGTTGAAGCTTGGCTTCCTGGTACTGAGGGAGGAGAAATTGCTAAAGTACTGTACGATGAGTACGAGTTTGAGGCAAGATTACCAGTAACATGGCCAAAAGATTCTTCACAGCTTCCAATAACATTGAATAACCAGTCAAATGAATCCAATGTATTGTTCCCTTATGGTTATGGACTTAACATAAAAAAATAAAAAAATGGGTGATGAAGCATACTCTTGTGGAAGTTTTTTATTAGTTATCCACAACAATCTAAAGAGTAATTTTACTTTATTAACAGACTTATACACATTATACACATGCTATTTTGCACAGGATGCTAACATTGACATAATGCGTAAACACTTGATTTGTAGCATGTTTGAAAATTAATACATCACTTTTTTCACATATCCACATATTTAATTGAATGAAATATTGATAAGTTATCAACAGAAAAACGGCAGGGATAGTATAATCCCTGCCGTCTATTTGTTAGATTTTATAAATCGTCATCAATGTCATCGTCATCGAGCAATGCTGAGTCTGGCGAAAGCTTTTTTTCAGCATCTTCTATTTTTTCTAAGTACTCATCAATAAGGTCTACTGCCTCTGACTTACTAAGAGTATCAAAATTAATTTCGCTAATATCATCAGCTAACTGATCAGCTAATTCCTTGATATATTCAATCTGCTGAGGAGTAGCTAATTCAATCATTGTTTTAATGTGATTTTCACACTTTTTATTTGTACAACTTCCATTAACTATTAAAGAACCACATTTACAAAATTCCATAAACAATATCACCCCGCAATTATCGCATTAGTTAAATTATTATTTAGTAGGCTTTAGAATTTTTGACACCTGATAAAAAATAATAAATCAGATATTATATATAATAATACGTGCTATTGATTTCATTGTAAATATATAATTTCTATTTTTTTATTTTTTACCTAATTTAACAGTGTGTTTTTTGCCAAGAACTTATGTATATTAATATTTTAGAATATTTTCTTAGATTTTTCAAACATTGAATAGTGTGGAAATCTAAATTAATAAGTATAAGTACTGTTTGGCAATAATATGAGAAAACCGAGTTATTTATTGGTTATGCGTTCTAAAAGTACACCTATAGACTTATAGATTAAAAGCGTAATAATAGAATTTATACCTGCCTTCATGATGTTGAAGGGTAATATTGCAGGAACGATAAGCTGTTTAACAGTTTCAACCGTCATACCATAAAATAGTGGATTTATAATTAAATTTAATATAATCATTATTACTGTCATAGATAAGCTGCCAAGAATTAGACCTATAATGGCCCCTTTTAAAGTTCTTCTTTTAGAGTAAATACCAGCTGCGATACCAACTAGAGACGAAGTAGCAAAGATATGCATAATACAACCTACCCAGCCACTAGCACTACTGACTGTAAGAGCCTGTATTATTGAAGCAACTACAGTAAGGAGTATACCTGATAGAGGACCATAAATAAAACCTCCTATCAGAATAGGAATGTCGCCAGCATCATATTCTAAAAATGGTGCTAAGGGAAAAGGAAATCTTAATGGAGAAATGATAAGGATGATTGATATTGCAGTTAAAATGCCCATTGTTGTTAGTTTTTTCGTATTATTTTTATTCATAAAAACCTCCTTTAAGTAATAATTTTTGCGTATGTACGGATTGGTAAAAATTCAATTATTGGTGCTTATGAATACCCATTAATAGACCTATAGCAGCAGATTTTAAGATTGCTTACAAATACAGCCCTGTGGGAAATAATCCACAGGGCTTAGATTAAACTTCAATGTAATTCTTCTTCCATCCAGACTGTACTGTCGGCCACGGAATCTCACCGTGTCGGCTTTCGCTCGCGGGCTAATGCAGTATTTGCACATTACCGCCGGTAGGGAATCTCGCCCTGCCCTGAAGATACACAATATATTGTATTTACAAGCGAGATAATATCATAAAATTTTTATAAAGTCAAAGGCAATAATATGAAAATGATTTATATCCTCTATTATCAGAATAGGAAATACGCTATATTTATATTATGTGTTGTTAGTACAAAGAAATATGTGATAAAATTGGAATAAAGAATATAGTATTTTGGAGGATTTTATGAAGGTAAGAAAGGCAATAATACCAGCTGCAGGGCTTGGAACTAGATTCTTGCCTGCTACAAAGGCGCAACCAAAAGAAATGATTCCTATTGTGGACAAGCCGACAATACAGTATATTGTTGAAGAAGCTGCGAATGCAGGTATTGAGGATATACTTATAATTTCTGGTAGAAATAAAAGAGCAATTGAGGATCACTTTGATAAGTCATATGAGCTTGAAGAGGAACTACATAGAAAAGGTAAGCAAGAATTGCTAAGTGAGGTTCAAAGTATTTCAAATATTGCGAACATTCATTATATAAGGCAGAAGGAAGCAAAGGGGCTAGGGCATGCTATTTACTGTGCAAAGTCTTTTATTGGTGATGAACCATTTGCAGTAATGCTTGGCGATGATATAGTCCATTCAAAAACACCTTGTATAAAGCAGCTTATGAATGTTTACTCTGAATATAGAACAACTATTTTAGGAGTTCAAAAAGTACCGCTTCAAGATGTTACAAAGTATGGAATTATAGCTGGGAATCAGATTGATGAGAAAGTATATAAGGTTAAAGGGTTGGTAGAAAAACCTGAGGTTGAGCATGCACCTTCCAATATAGCTATATTAGGAAGATACATAATATCTCCGAGAATATTTGAATTTTTAGAATCAGCTACACCAGGTAAGAATGGTGAGATATGGTTAACCGATGCATTAGAGAAACTAATGGAGAGAGAAGCTATGTATGCCTATGATTTCGAGGGTGACAGGTATGATGTAGGAGATAGAATAGGTTTCCTTAAGGCTACAGTTGAGTTTGCACTCAAGAGAGAAGACTTAAAGGATGAATTTTCGGCATTTCTTAAAAGCAAAATAGATCAATTACCTTAATAATTGATTACATAGATTACTTTTCAAATGTGCTTTATTTTTTTAAGTAAGATTGATATGTAAATGCGCTGGCTATTGCCAGCGCATTTACATATCAAATTTTTATCTATAAATTAAATTACAAAACCATATATCAACTTAAAAAGCTTAGGTTATTAGACTCTAATTAAAGGATTTAAACTGGTATGTAATAGTGTCACCCTTTGTCTTTACAACTACAAATTTTGCAGCACTTTTATTTTTGTCGCTAAATCCTGGACTATTAAAACCAGCAGTGGATATGTACTTAACTCCGCGTTCCATATAGCTTGAATTAGTTGTGCCATAGTAGAATACCCAAACATTTTTGTTAGGGTTCTGCTTTTTATAATCTTCTAGAGTTTCTCTTAAGAGAGCACCTTCTTTAGCATCACTAAAGTCGTCAGGCTTTACTGCAAGAAATACAAACAGGTTATTTCCTTGGAAGGAACTTAACTGTTTTTTAAACCAAAACCATTGATTTGAATCTGTAAGCCTCATACTATTATTATTAAAGGTTTTAAGCTGTATAAGCCTGTTACCATTATTATCAATAGCTTTGTAGCCAGATGTTGTTGATAAAAATGGTACTTTAGTTTTTACAGATAGATTATCAACTTTACCTACAACTACTGATGCATTAAACTCTTTCTTTATTTTAGCTGCAAGAGAATTCAGCATGGATACCTGTGTTTTGTTTTTTTCTTCAGAGTAACCTTCAGACTGTCCGAATACTGAAAAAGTAAAGGAATCAGGACCTGATACAGTACGTTCCTTATAGTATTCGTCTGTTGGAACAGTACTTGTTGTTTCTTTTGAAGCGGCAACTTCAGGATGTCCAGAATAAATCATCGTCAGATTATCAAAATATATATTTCCAGATGCTTTTGTCTTAGTAGCTTCAACCACATATATCTTCGTTATCTTACTTGGAGTGTCCACATCTTCAAGAGATACTTCTAGGAATTTCCAGCCAGTCCATGTTATGCCCTTTGTAAAATATTTATAATGGACCTTTCCATTCTTATCATATACCATAGCGCCTACCCATACAGGTTTTTTTGCGGAACTATAAACCCATAAACCCAATTTTGAAGTAGTAGGGTCTAAGGAGTAACCTCCATTTGGAAGATTAATATAAGCGGCTCTGCTGTTTTGAACATCCTTTGTAAAATCATATGTAAGCTTTGCTGAATAGGGTGCTGACTTATATACATTTGAAGCCTTTGCATAGGATGCTTTTACAGAACTTGAGGATAGATCCAGCTTCATAGTATCCGATTTAAAATCCTCAATAATCTTTTTCTCACCAGGTTGTGCTATTGATACCGGGCAATATACTGAGACGTTTGCAAAGGTAGCTGAAACATATCCAGTACCTTTTTCACCAGCAGTAAAAACATTTGAATCGATAGCTCCAACCTTGTTTGTCACACCCCACTTAATATGAGATGGGTGAATACTTGCACTGAAGCCGTATTTGTCAGTACCTTTTACTGTGAATGTACTTGATTTTCCTGCATAAGTATTTAATTTATTAATATTTAAATCTAATTTAACAGGATTGCTTAATACATTGATTTTACAGGTTCCAACTACGTTTTCACCTAGAGTTGCTGTTACAACTGCTTCTCCAGCTGATGTTGGGAAAAGGGTATTTCCTTTAAAGGTTCCTTCAACACCAGATACTGACCATTTAATTTCATCTTGTTTAATTTCAACAGGGTTTAGATATTTATCAAGACCTTTTGCTGTAAATGCGCGAGAAGTATTTACAAAAACATTTTCTTCATAAGCGGTAACAAGCAGGGAATCAACAGGACCCTTTGGTCCAATAGAAAATATACCAAGAGAAGCGGAAACACCTCTTTCAAATCCCTCTGAAGGAGTATTTACAGTGCTGAGACTAGTTGTTCCGGCAGTTCTTGCAACCATAGTGGTTGAACCACCACCATCAAAGTTAATGGCATTTGTACAACCAAGTTCTTTCATATAAGCTGCTAATTCAGACTGAGTCATACCAAGGCTGGACTTTGATCTGCCATCAACAGTGACAACTTTTAGGGTCTTACCATCTGCTGTAATACCTACTGCTGTCCTAGGAGCCCTTGTACTTGCTGCAGTTGGAAAGTGTGTAAAATTAGTAAGTACATTTCCATCTTTAACAAGAAGAGTCCCTCCTGTGAGCGCCATTTTTAAATTAGATGAATCAATATTTAGAGTGATTTCATAATCAACAGGATCACCGATTTTAAAGTTGTCTGTAAGAACCTTCTGTTGCCCAAATGTAGCCATAACCACGAACCCATTTTTAGGGATATCAATTCCAGGCATATTTTCACGGAATTCTTTGACTATACCGTCTACAACAACCATTTCCATCCAATTAGGGTATTTTTCTGTAACACCAGGTGTCTTGTGACCCCATTTAGAGTCTACTATGTACATATTATTATTATAGAAACCTGTATATCTATTATATGCAGCAATAGGCTTTCTTTCACCGCTTGGTGTTATTAACTCAACTTTTGTATCTAAGTATGTAAATAAAGCATTGTTTAATTCATCTAATGAAAAAGTTGCTAAATCAGTGCTTTTCTTTGAAAGTGCAACATCAAATTCACCTGACGACATAATTGGACCATATACATCACCTGTTTTCATGTCAAAGAAGCTTCCATTTACTGCTGCAACTGCGCCACTGCTTTTAGCAAGATTTTTTACGGTGGAAATACTAGTTACGGAATTATGATTAATTAAGCTATCCACCTTAATGTTTTCATTTGTCAAGTCAACACTGAGGACCTGAGATTCTATCCAGCCACCAGTAGTAAATCGGTGAAATTTTTCTAAAATAAGTCCTGACGTTATGTTTTGCTTTTCTACAGTTTGATTAATAACTTGAAGTGCTGCAATAGCTGTATTACCTGAAGTTAACCATAATGTTGTTAACACCAGCAGAAGTGCCAAACTCTTCTTTATGTATTTATTCATTTATTATTTACCTCCCAACAACAATATGATTAGTAGATCATAAATAGCTGGTCTACGAATTAATTAAGCATAAAAGCGAATAGATATAAAAAACTAAAACTCATAAGTCAAAACTGAAGTGAGTATAATTATTCTCTTAACTTTTTGTTAATGGGTTATGCACAAAAATACTAACTCACAAGGTTGAGTTTATTCATGCCAACCATCAACTTTTGCGCGCTTAATTGCCCCAAAGAGATTGCTTTTTATATCTCTTTTATCTTTTTGAAGTTCATAGATTAAATCTTTGATGTACTGGCGTTTTGTGTTTCCATCATACTTACAAGGGTTTTTTACAATAGGAAACATCCCAGACTTCGCTAAACACTTTATTTGACTTTCCTCAGTATAAATAAGTGGTCTGATGAGGTATAAGTCTTTTTTAGTAAGATAGGTTACTGGAGAAAATGTATGTATTCTACCTTCGTAAAAGGTACTTAGCAATAAAGTTTCAATTGCATCGTCTTTATGGTGACCGAGAGCTACTTTATTGCAGCCTAACTTCTTGGCTACATTATGAAGAGCACCTCTCCTAAGATTTGCGCACATAGAGCAGGGATTTTGCTCCTGCCGAATTTCAAAAACAATTTTACCAATCATGGTCTCTTCTACAGTATAATTCACACCTATCTTACGACAGTAATCGGCTACTGGAGTAAAATCCATATTTCCAATACCCATAGTAAGACTAATTGCTTCAATCTCAAATTTTTTAGGGAAAAATCTTTGCAGTTGCTTAAGACCTGTAAGCAATGTCATGCTATCTTTTCCACCACTTACACCTACAGCAATTTTGTCCCCATCTTCTATCATATTATAGTCCTGGATAACTCGTCTTATTTGACCTAAAATGCGTTGTATAATTATCACTCCTTTCAAAACTGGGCTATAGCTGTAACAATGAAGAAGATTGAAGAAGTTGATACTTCGAATAAAGTTACAATGAAATAGCTTTTATTAATATTGATTACCATTAAAAATAAGTTTTTATGGTTTATTTCGAGAGGTATTATCCTCAAAGGCAGAACAATTGCCTAATAGCTTGACTAAATCCAACTAGTCGAAAATTAGATAGTACTGACACTATAACAATATAATATTAAGTTTTTTGGCAATAGAAAAAGCCATTAGTATCAGTTCTACAGCCAATAGTGATTTACTTTATTATAGAAAAACTAAAATGATGTATCAAGTCAAATAACATTTCAATTGTGTTACATCTAAATGCCATAAGTGTAATATTTGCTTTATAATGCAGTTAACATAAGTGATGCAGGAAGAAAAATTACTAAATATTTAAAATATTTATATATTGAGCAATAAGATGGTGAAAAATGGAGTATGCTAGAGTAATGGAAAGATAAACACGAAATTAAATCCAAAATAAATGTTGCTAATATTTATAGCCTATAGTAAAATACATATGCACTTGAGGTAATCAAGTTCGCAGTAATTAGTTCTTTATAAAAGTTTAATATTTTTCGGGGTGTAGCGCAATTGGCAGCGCGCTTGGTTTGGGACCAAGATGCTGGAGGTTCAAGTCCTCTCACTCCGACCACTAAAACCTCGACAGATGACTGTCGAGGTTTTTTGCATAAGTAGAACATGACTTGAACCTGAGAAGGCACGAAGCGTGAAGAAAATGCGAAGCATTTTTAGCTGAGTGTGCCGAGACAAAAGTCGAGGCGTCAGGCAACGAGCGAAGCGAAGATGCCGGTCAAGTCCTCTCACTCCGACCATATCTTGTCCGAAAACTCGCTATTTTAACGGATTTTTTGGCGCACTCAGGTTGTTTTTACACTTATTTTTATGTAAAGTCTTATGGAAGATGAAATTTTAAATAGGAAAAAATTGTATGATATTTGGTAATAATATATTAGTAGTTCAACTTTATAATAGTAAGGCTGAGTTAATAAAATTACCATAAAAAGTTTGATACATATTGCCTAATATAATATAATATTACAATAATATAAAAACTCTAAAATAAAGTTTTTGATAACACTGTTCATTTTTGAGTGGTGTAAAAGCCGAAAGCTTTTTGACTTAATGATTTGCTGCCAGCCATACCAGTGAAATGGAGGTTAGCTTCAAATATTAAAATTTAAACTAAGAATACCAGAGTACCTACATAAATTATTGACTTAATGGAATGCGTAGGTTAATTATGGAGTAAATGCAATGGGGAAAATTATAAAAATATTAGGACTTAGTTTGCTTGATGCTGCTATTATAATAATTATGTTAATATTCATTTTGAGATTAAAGCTTCCTATTACGGGAATGTATATTGTTTTTGGTATAACTGCTATTGTATTTCCGCTAATGCTGCTTTTAATTTATAATAGCTTTTGCGAACGGGAAACACTCATATTTGTACCATTAAGCTTGGTTCTAGCGTCTTTGTATTCACTGGGTATTTCAGTATATAGCTATTATGGTAATAGCAGTTTTTCAAATATGTTTAATGAGTTAATGTACTTTATGTATTTTCTGCCCTCAATTATATATTGTGGGATGGGATGGATATTTTTTTCTATCATATTAAGAGTATCAAAAAATTCACGTAGATAAGGCAAGTTCTTTGTTAAGAAAAGAGGAGAAGTTCTATGAATACCAACAGTGACTGTATTGGTTTTTTGGATTCTGGTTTTGGTGGAATTACGGTTCTGGCTGAGGCATTAAAGCAGCTTCCAAATGAAAACTATATATATTATGCAGATATAGAACATGTGCCCTATGGAACAAAGACTAAGGACCAGGTTCGAACTTATATATTTGAAGCTGTTGAATTCTTGGTTAAGCAAGGTATAAAAGCACTAGTTGTAGCCTGTAATACAGCTACCAGTATAGCAGTTAAAGATTTGCGCAGTATGTATACTTTTCCTATTGTAGGTATGGAGCCTGCTGTAAAGCCAGCGGTTCAAAATGGCAATGGCAAGAGAGTTCTTGTTTTGGCAACGCCTTTGACACTTAGGGAGGAGAAGTTTCACAATTTGGTTCAAAGGGTAGATACAGATCATATTGTTGACTACTTAGCATTTCCTGAATTAGTTGAACTGGCAGAGCATATGGTATTTGATTTTGAAAAAGTTATTCCTGTTATTAAAGAAAAATTATCACTCTTGGATATTAACAGCTATAAAACCTTTGTTTTAGGATGTACGCATTTTCCTATATACAGAAAGGCATTTAAAGAAGTACTTCCGCAAGATATAGATGTAATTGACGGAAGTATAGGGACAATTAGATATCTTAGTCATCTTCTTGAAGAAAGAGGTATTATTAATAATCAGAAAACTGGTGGAAAAATTAAATATTTTGACTCGGGAAAGCCTGTTGAGAACCAGCAAAGGTTAGATATATTTAATAGAATAATAACAGAATTTTGAGAATGTTTGGCTAATAAGGTTCTCTTATTAATAATCTAGAATTTATTTCAAACAAAAATTCCTAGATAGCAGTAACACATAATAACCCGTTAACATAAAATGTATTGTAGCATAATAATATTTTTATGATTTGAAAGGAGCGGGGGATTTATGGGAGAAGAACATTTTGGCTATAATGATGGACTTTCACTACATGGTGATATAGTATGCGCATTGAAAAAATATATTGGCCAAACAGTTACGATATTTACAACAAGTGGTGGGATGTCTGGATGTGGATTTACTGGTGTCCTTCTGGGGGTAAATGAATGCTTTGTTAAATTAATTACCCAAATAGGTCCAGCACCGGGCTGTTCTATAGGTAATTCATGTAGCGGCACCCCTTATGCAAATGGTGTTGGTTGTTTGGGAGATAATATGAATATGCAAAATATGAATCCTATTGGAACAGTGGGTTCTGTAACTGATATACCAATTTGCAGCATTGCTTGCTTTACTCATAATGCTATCTAATTATCTAGTATTATTAAAGTATCACGTATATGCAAAAATGTTAAACTGAATGCGAATGTCGATTCGTGATGTCGATTTAGCTCGCAAATAAGATTAAAATGTTAAGTGGCTAAAAAGCTAAAATCTAAAATTATTTAGATTTTAGCTTTTTTATATGGCTGGATTGGCGCAGGTTTGAGCCTTAATAATTGATGCCAGAACTTTTATTTAGTATATTATTTTTTGATAAAAAAGGGAAAAGTATAATTTATGTAGAATTATTTGTATAAAATGAGATATGACTAACTGTTTTTTTATCAAATGAATATACCGGGAGTTGATGCAATGAATAAAAAAGAAATGATAGCATTATTGCTTGCTGGAGGACAGGGGAGCAGATTAGGTGTTCTTACCAAAAATGTTGCAAAGCCTGCTGTCCTATACGGTGGTAAATATAGAATTATTGATTTTTCCTTAAGTAATTGTATAAATTCTGGGATTGATACTGTTGGCGTACTTACACAGTATCAGCCGCTTAAACTTAATTCACATATAGGGATAGGCAAACCATGGGACATGGACAGAATAGATGGTGGAGTAACAATATTGTCTCCATACTTAAAAGCTGAGAGTGGTGAATGGTTCAAAGGAACTGCAAATGCTGTATATCAGAATATCCATTATGTAGATAGGTACTCTCCGGAGTATGTTATTATATTATCTGGAGATCACATTTATAAGATGGATTATTCAAAAATGTTGGATTTTCATAAGGAAAATAAAGCTGATGCAACTATATCAGTTATAAATGTTCCATATGAAGAAGCTAGCAGATACGGAATCATGAACTGCCATGACAATGGAAATATTTATGAATTTGAGGAAAAGCCCAAGAATCCAAAGAGTACGCTCGCTTCCATGGGTGTATATATTTTTAATTGGTTAACGTTAAGGGAATATTTAATAAAGGATAATGAATGCCCAGATTCAGATAATGATTTTGGTAAAAATATTATTCCCTCAATGCTTAAGGATGGAAAAAGTATGTGGGCTTATCAGTTTTCTGGTTACTGGAGAGATGTTGGAACTATACAGGCGTTTTGGGAATCAAATATGGACTTGGTTGGAAGAGTTCCGCCTTTTAATTTATTTGATGCTGATTGGAAAATATATACGCCAAATCCTGTAAAACCAGCACATTACATAGGTCCATCTGCCTGTGTTAAGAAATCTATGATTGCTGAAGGCTGTACAATATATGGTACAGTTATAAATTCAATATTATTTCCAGGCGTATTAGTCGAAGAGGGTGCTGTTATACAGGATTCAATTGTAATGTCAAACTCAAAAATTTGTAAAAATGTTTCAATAAATAAAAGTATCATTAGTGAGTTGGTTACAATTGGTGCAAATTCTAGACTAGGAGAGGGTGCTGATATACAGAATGAGTTCAAACCTAGTATATATAATTCTGGTATAACAGTAGTTGGTGAGCAAGCAAATATACCTGATAGTGCGATAATAGGTAAAAATGTTATGATTGATGTAGGGGTTGGCCCTGAAGACTTTGATTCTCTATTTATAGAGTCAGGAAAAAGCGTATTCAAAGGTGGTGTCATAGAATGAAAAATGTAATGGGAATAATACTATCAGGTGGCAGAAGCACAAAGCTAAAAGAACTTTCTACAATGAGGTCTAGCCCTGCAGTTCCAGTTGGAGGGAAATATAGAGCAGTAGATTTTGTACTTTCCAATATGGTGAATTCTGGAATTAGAAATGTGGGTGTAATAACTCAATATAGCTTCAGATCTCTAATGGATCACTTGGGTTCAGGGAAAGAGTGGGATTTAGACAGAAAAACTGACGGGTTATTTATTTTTCCGCCATTTCTATCAGATGATAATTCTGGATGGTATAGAGGAACAGCTGACTCAATGTACAACAACCTCACTTTCTTAAAGAGAAGTAATGAGGAATATGTACTTATATCACAGGGTAACTGTGTATATACAACAACCTTTGATGATATGCTAAGGCAACACAAGGAAACAGAGGCGGATATTACAATTGCATATAGAGAAATGAACGATGTACCAATAGAAGAATTGTCTAATATGGGTATTCTTCAAGTGGCTGAGGATCAAAGAGTAATAGATTTCCAAGAAAAGCCTATACATCCTAATTCACTTTTGGGCTCACTAGGTACTTATATAATTAAAAGAGAGTTGCTGATGTCGTTATTAGAGGAATGTGTAGCACATGGTTATTATGATTTTGTTTTAGATATATTAGTAAAGATGTTGCACAAGCTAAAGATATATGGCTATAAATTTAATGGGTATTGGAGAAGCGTATCTTCAGTACAAATGTATTACAGGTGTAATATGGAACTATTGAAGCCTGAGGTGAGTAATGATTTGTTTGGCTCAGCGAAGATATTTACAAAAGTAAAGGATGAGGCTCCTGCTAAGTTCAATGAAGAGGCAGAGGTTAGAAATTCAATAGTAGCAGATGGCTGTATTATAGAAGGAACAGTAGAAAACAGTGTTCTCTTCAGAGGTGTTACAGTCAAGAAGGGTGCTGTTGTTAAGGATAGTATTGTTATGCAGGAAAGTATTATAGAAGAGAATGCTACATTAAACTATGCGATCCTTGACAAAAATGTAATTCTATCAAAGGGTAGATGTTTGAAAGGCGAGGAGACTTGGCCTATTATAATTGGGAAAAATGTAATGGTATAGGCAAAGCTAACGCTTCTTATAAGTAATAAATAGTTTACATGCAAACTCAGTTTAAAATAAATTAGCATGACCAGTTAAATTAACGCTTGAATGCTACATTTCAACTTGGAAAGTTGAATAAATATGCGAAAAACTACTCAGAATTGATACCTCTTAGGTAGACAAGGGATATAACCATCTACTTAGGAGGTATTTTTATGTCTAAATCATTATATACTTTTGAACTTAGTACGAAAGCTTCACTGAAATATTTTGATGGACAGGGAATCTACAGACATTTATCTGCTTAATATAGAATTACAGCATTAATTTATAGTGTTGAAACATAAAAATTCAAGCAGAGATATTAAAACATACTAAATAGTACTTAAAAGGTAAGTTACATTTTAATAGCTATATATTCTGTGTTTAGGCTAAGCCCTCGAATATTATCTAATACTAACCTATAATGCATAAACAAACGAAGAATCTATTAGAGACTACCTAATTCTTTTAATATAACCTCATTTTTCTTGTCTTGCTAGTGACAAAAATATTATCGGAAATGGTTATTTTAGATATGTCTTTTTTCTATTTAGCTATGTGAAATAGCAGTTTTAGTGTCTACAACCCTTCAAAACCCTAGGGTTACCATAATGAAGTTACGCATGAAAAATAGCCCATTACACAAGGATTACAAGTAGTTTACAACTCTGGTATTATGTTGACTACGTAAATTACCCGGTGATATAATTACACATGTAGTCAAGAGGTTGACATAAAAACATCTTGCTCTTTAATTCCTAACACATTGAGGAAAGCTTTTATGACCTAGCACCTCAATGAAAATTATGGTCAGTAAAAAAACCTAAGGGGGATTTTGAATGATGAAATTTAAGAAAATTTCTGCTGCTGCAGTTGCACTTGCAATGACAGTAACTAGTTTAGTTCCAGCATTTGCTGATACAGCAACTGTTGTAAACGGCGAAAAAGCAATTGTTCTTAACACATTGGACTTGTATGCAGGAACAAATCCAAACACTTTTGAACCAGCTCTTGAGGCTGAACTTACAAGAGGGCAAGGAGCAATACTATTAACAAAATTGTTTAACATGGATACTGCTGCAATGGCAATGTCTGATGAACAAGCAGATGCGATACTAAAGAACTTCAAAGATGCATCAAAAGTATCATCATCAGCTAAAAAGAGATTGGCATACTTGGTAGACCAAGGTATAATGTCAGGTTCTAAAGAAGCTAATGGTCTATATCTTAACGATGGAGAAAATCTTAAGGGCGGGCAGTTTGCGACATTAATATTAAAGCAGATGGGATTTAATGTTGAACACTGGTATGAAGCGATAGATCAGCTTGCAGAAGTTGAAGGCACAGAGGGAATTGCGGCATATGCTGCACTCGGACAGCAGGGACTTCTCAGAGACCATGCAGTAGGAATCATGTATGGTGCACTTAAAGCTGAATATGCAAACGGAATGGCAACTATTATCGAGAAGATAGTAGAATCCAAGCCAGAAATCAGAGAAGCAGCTATAAAAGCAGGACTTATTGCTGCACCAGTTTCTGCAGAACTAGAGATTGTATCCGTTAAAGCTTTAAACAATAAGCAGATAGAGGTTGTATTTAATCAAGAGATGGACAAAGATTCAGCTCAGAATAATGATTTATATACAATCCTAGATAAGGGTACAGCTAAAAAAACTCTTACTAGCACTAGTGCAGTATTAGGTGCTGATAAAAAGACAGTTACTATAACTTTGGATAGTTCTGTATTAGATAGCTTGACAAATTCAAGTAAAGCAAAAGTTACAATTGATGGAGACATCATGGCAGCTAATGAAAAGACTTTAGGCAAAGACAAAGAATTTAGTGTTGAAATACAAGATGGTATATTGCCTACAGTTAAAGAGGTTAAGGCTACTGGTGAGAAGAATATAAAAATTATTTTCTCAGAGCCAGTTTTAGAAGGTGGAACTAATAGTAAAACACTTACAAATACAGTTTTTGCAGTTAAGAGTGGAACATACACATACTATGTTTCAAATGCTGAACTAGACTTGGATGTCATCAACTTAACACTTGGAACTAAGTTAATAGAGGGTCCAGTTACTGTTACAGTAAATGATGCTGGTTTAGGAAATGATGTTAAATCAATTCAAGACTATGCTGGTTATAAAGTGTTTAAAGGCGACCATACATTTAACTATGTAAAAGATACTTCTGTAGCAGTAGTAACTGTTAAAGAAGCTAAGCCAGAATCAGTTACACTTGCATTCTCAAAACCAGTTAAAGCTGCAGATCTTCGTTTGTTCCATTCAGCTAAGAATGCTGCAAACTATCAGTCTAATGTAGTAACTACAAATGGAAAATATGTTGATGAAATTACATTTACATTTGATAATGTAAATAACCCAGTACCAGCTGGAAATATTAATCTATATCTAGTAAATAGTGAAACTGATAGCAACAAACTAATTGATGGTTATGGAATAAAGGTTCCAGACCAAACACTAACAGCTAATGTAGTTGTAGATGTAACTGGTCCTACAGTATCATCAAAAAATGTAGATAAAAATTTATCAGTTAAGCTAACTTTCAATGAAGCATTAAAAGCAACCACTGTAAAATCATCTAACTTTACTTTCAAATCCGTAAAGGATGGTAAGACAGTATACTTTACAGTAGAATATCCTGTAGATGGCAACAATAAAGTTGTTAAGCTAAATGTACCAGGATTGCTAGACGATAATACTGAATATGAAGTTGTTGCTAAGAAAGCAATAGAAGACTTAGCAGGAAATAAGATGGAAAATGATTATGTAACAACATTTACTACTGGTGATAATACAGCGCCAACAATTGATAAGGCTGATGCTTACGTGGTTAAAGCTGAAGGTAAGATATATCTGAAATTCAGTGAGCCAATGAATGAAGCTCAGATGCTTGACAAATCAAACTATCAGGTTAGACCGACAAGTAGTGCTAACTACCGTGATTTAGATGATGATGACAAGCTAACTAAGATATCAGATAGAATGGTTCTTATTGATTTAGACGAAGAAGTAGATGCTCCAGATGTAAAGATTGCTCCAATCATGGACTTAGCAAATAAGAGATTGAATGGAAAAGTTGATGCTACTGAATTAATAGGTATTGATGTAGAAACAGTAGAATTTAAGAGTGCAGAATTAATTGCAACAAATAAGATTAAAGTAGTATTTAACAAACAGTTAGACACATTTAGCAATCCTGATATTTCCTTAAGTGGTGCAAGCATAACTACTGAAAGTGCTGTAAGAATAGCATCAGTAGAGTCACAAACAGTTAATGATGATGGAAATACAGAGATAGTATTAGTTCTTGACCAAGATATTAATACAGATGCTACATTCACTAACAGTAATGGTGTTACAGCACCAATATCAATAGCAACAGGAACTACTACTTCATCAAAATCAGTTTCTGGTACTAAGTTAGCTACTAACTTAAGTATGAATATTGATGATAAAACAGCTCCTACAGTAGCAGAGCATGAGTTCGAAGTTGGTGCAGATAAAGAACCTCATGTTGTAATAGGAAACTTCAAAAATGCTGCTGGACAAGTAATAGCTAATATAGCTGACCAGTATAATAAGTTAGATAAGAATGAAACAGCTGAAATTACTATTCACTTTACAGAGGCAATGGATACTGCTTCAATTTCAAAACTTGCATTTATAGTTGATGGTTATACAGTAACAAATGTTGCATTTGCTGATGGAGATAAAGCAGTTATTATAACAGTTAAAGCTAAGGCAGACAACACTACAGTTTACACATCTGTAACACAGGCATACAATGTTGCAGATACTTCCGGAAACGTACTTGCATCAGGTTCTACATGGACAGTTAAATAAATATTAAGTAAGATATTTAGAAGCAAATAAACAATAAAAAAGTAATAAGATAAAGCAAAGCAGGCGTGTTTATCACGACCTGCTTTGTTGTATGTATGCCCAATATTGGAGCAATCTAATAGGATGAAATTCCCGAGTGAGTGTTAATAGTACCAAGTGCATAGCCAAGTACAGAGGTGTCTTCGGTGATGGGTAATCTGAAAAAGCTAGAGACAAACCTCTGGTCTGACAAACAGAAACTACATTAAAAAATATATGCTGGTAAAGTTGCGTGACAAGCCAAAGATCAATACGTATTCGAGAGAATAAAGTGTATATGTAGTGGGGTTATAGAAGGGAAGATTACGTTCTTATCTGGGGACTTATGGACTGAGGAACTTCTCGGATAAGACGTGTGGTTATGGCCCTTTATGATTAAGAAAGGCTTAAGTCCTTGAACCAAGATTATAGGGTTTAGCTGATAGTAATTGACTTAAAATATGAATGAAAGCATTTTTTGAAGTATACACATATGATTCACAACCCTTCAAAACCCTAGGGTTACCATAATGAAGTTACGCATGAAAAATAGCCCATTACACAAGGGTTACAAGTAGTTTACAACTCTGGTATTATGTTGACTACGTAAATTACCCGGTGATATAATTACACATGTAGTCAAGAGGTTGACATAAAAACATCTTGCTCTTTAATTCCTAACACATTGAGGAAAGCTTTTATGACCTAGCACCTCAATGAAAATTATGGTCAGTAAAAAAACCTAAGGGGGATTTTGAATGATGAAATTTAAGAAAATTTCTGCTGCTGCAGTTGCACTTGCAATGACAGTAACTAGTTTAGTTCCAGCATTTGCTGATACAGCAACTGTTGTAAACGGCGAAAAAGCAATTGTTCTTAACACATTGGACTTGTATGCAGGAACAAATCCAGACACTTTTGAACCAGCTCTCGAAGCTGAGCTTACAAGAGGACAAGGAGCAATACTATTAACAAAATTGTTTAATATGGATTCTGCTGCAATGGCAATGACTGATGAACAAGCAGATGCGATACTAAAGAACTTCAAAGATGCATCAAAAGTATCATCATCAGCTAAAAAGAGATTGGCATACTTGGTAGACCAAGGTATAATGTCAGGTTCTAAAGAAGCTAACGGTCTATATCTTAACGATGGAGAAAATCTTAAGGGCGGGCAGTTTGCAACATTAATATTAAAGCAGATGGGATTTAATGTTGAACACTGGTATGAAGCGATAGATCAGCTTGCAGAAGTTGAAGGCACAGAGGGAATTGCGGCATATGCTGCACTCGGACAGCAGGGACTTCTCAGAGACCATGCAGTAGGAATCATGTATGGTGCACTTAAAGCTGAATATGCAAACGGAATGGCAACTATTATCGAGAAGATAGTAGAATCCAAGCCAGAAATCAGAGAAGCAGCTATAAAAGCAGGACTTATTGCTGCACCAGTTTCTGCAGAACTAGAGATTGTATCCGTTAAAGCTTTAAACAATAAGCAGATAGAGGTTGTATTTAATCAAGAGATGGACAAAGATTCAGCTCAGAATAATGATTTATATACAATCCTAGATAAGGGTACAGCTAAAAAAACTCTTACTAGTACTAGTGCAGTATTAGGTGCTGATAAGAAGACAGTTACTATAACTTTGGATAGTTCTGTATTAGATAGCTTGACAAATTCAAGTAAAGCAAAAGTTACAATTGATGGAGACATCATGGCAGCTAATGAAAAGACTTTAGGCAAAGACAAAGAATTTAGTGTTGAAATACAAGATGGTATATTGCCTACAGTTAAAGAGGTTAAGGCTACTGGTGAGAAGAATATAAAAATTACTTTCTCAGAGCCAGTTTTAGAAGGTGGAACTAATAGTAAAACACTTTCAACTTCAAGTTTTGCAGTTAAGAGTGGAACATACACATATTATGTTTCAAATGCCGACCTAGACTTGAATGTTATCAACTTAACACTTGGAACTAATTTAATAGAGGGTCCAGTTGCTGTTACAGTAAATGCTGCTGGTTTAGGAAATGATGTTAAATCAATCCAAGATTATGCTGGTTATAAAGTGTTTAAAGGCGACCATACATTTAACTATGTAAAAGATACTTCTGTAGCAGTAGTAACTGTTAAAGAAGCTAAGCCAGAATCAGTTACACTTGCATTCTCAAAACCAGTTAAAGCTGCAGATCTTCGTTTGTTCCATTCAGCTAAGAATGCTGCAAACTATCAGTCTAATGTAGTAACTACAAATGGAAAATATGTTGATGAAATTACATTTACATTTGATAATGTAAATAACCCAGTACCAGCTGGAAATATTAATCTATATCTAGTAAATAGTGAAACTGATAGCAACAAACTAATTGATGGTTATGGAATAAAGGTTCCAGACCAAACACTAACAGCTAATGTAGTTGTAGATGTAACTGGTCCTACAGTATCATCAAAAAATGTAGATAAAAATTTATCAGTTAAGCTAACTTTCAATGAAGCATTAAAAGCAACCACTGTAAAATCATCTAACTTTACTTTCAAATCCGTAAAGGATGGTAAGACAGTATACTTTACAGTAGAATATCCTGTAGATGGCAACAATAAAGTTGTTAAGCTAAATGTACCAGGATTGCTAGACGATAATACTGAATATGAAGTTGTTGCTAAGAAAGCAATAGAAGACTTAGCAGGAAATAAGATGGAAAATGATTATGTAACAACATTTACTACTGGTGATAATACAGCGCCAACAATTGATAAGGCTGATGCTTACGTGGTTAAAGCTGAAGGTAAGATATATCTGAAATTCAGTGAGCCAATGAATGAAGCTCAGATGCTTGACAAATCAAACTATCAGGTTAGACCGACAAGTAGTGCTAACTACCGTGATTTAGATGATGATGACAAGCTAACTAAGATATCAGATAGAATGGTTCTTATTGATTTAGACGAAGAAGTAGATGCTCCAGATGTAAAGATTGCTCCAATCATGGACTTAGCAAATAAGAGATTGAATGGAAAAGTTGATGCTACTGAATTAATAGGTATTGATGTAGAAACAGTAGAATTTAAGAGTGCAGAATTAATTGCAACAAATAAGATTAAAGTAGTATTTAACAAACAGTTAGACACATTTAGCAATCCTGATATTTCCTTAAGTGGTGCAAGCATAACTACTGAAAGTGCTGTAAGAATAGCATCAGTAGAGTCACAAACAGTTAATGATGATGGAAATACAGAGATAGTATTAGTTCTTGACCAAGATATTAATACAGATGCTACATTCACTAACAGTAATGGTGTTACAGCACCAATATCAATAGCAACAGGAACTACTACTTCATCAAAATCAGTTTCTGGTACTAAGTTAGCTACTAACTTAAGTATGAATATTGATGATAAAACAGCTCCTACAGTAGCTAAGGTTAAATTCGATGGTGATGATGAAAAGACTCCAGCAGTTTATGTCTTAGAATATACAATTATTGATGGAAATGGTGATGAAGTTAACTATACACCAAATTACAACAAGGTTGATAAAGATGTTACTGCATATATAGCAATCAAATTCTCTGAGAAGATGGATATTTACACTATGTCAAAGCTTACTTTCACAGTTGATGGATATGCTGTAGTAGATGTGTTACAAAGCATAGCAGATGATAATTTACTAGTATTACAGGTTAAAGCTAAGGCAAATAATACTCCAGCTAGAACAACTGTAACACAAGTTTACAATATCTCTGATATGAATGATAATGTATTAGCAGCAGGTTCTACTTGGACAGTAAGAGATATAACTGAACTTCCTTAAAACAAAATTGTTCTTAAGCATTTAGAAATAATATAAAAGAAAATTAAGAAAAAACAGCAGAGCAGGCGTGTTTATCACGACCTGCTTTGTTGCAGTTCTGTTACAAATTCTTTACACTTAAAAAGGGCTTGTTGACTGAAAAAAATACGGGTGATATAATAACTTATGAATCAAGATAGGTAAATTTAGCCAAAGTAGCGCTGGAAATACTAAGTCTTGAAAAATTGGTTTTATGAGTTGGGCTATATACGTGGGATGAGGCGTAGCCTACTCTAGTTTTACATAGCCCACCCGATACAAAATACACAAGGAGGATTTGAGAACATGAGAAATCTCAGAAAGTTAACCGCAGTTCTTTTAGCAGTAGCATTAGTGCTTACTTCTATGACTGCTGTATTCGCAGCTGACTCAGCTACAATAGAAAATGCTGATAAAGCTGTAGCGTTGAAAGATCTTGGTCTCTATGCAGGTCAAGATGCAAATGATCCTAAAGTAGGACTAGAAAATGCATTAACTACACAGGATTCATTAATATTTTTAGCAAAGTTATTTGGATACAATGATGCTGCTAATGCATTAACAGCTGACCAAGTAGCTGATGCTTTAGCTAAGTTTGATGATGCTGCTAGCATATCAGAATATGCTAAGAACGTAGTTGCTTATTCAGCAGCAAATGGTATTTTAAGTGGTTCAACTCAGGATGGTAAATTCTTTGTAGGAGCTAAGGATACTGTTACAGCTGCTAGATTTGCTACATTTATGCTCAAACAAATGGGTTACACTGTAGCAGATTACAAAGTTTCAGTTGCTCAGTTAGCAGAAACTAAGGGAAGCAAAGTTGATGCAACTATAACTGGCGACTTAACTAGAGATGCAGCAGTTGGTGTTATGTATGGTGCTCTTACTGCTGAAAAAGCTAGCGGAAAAACAGTTATCGCTGACATCGTTGGTGACAATGCTGATTTGAAAGCTAAAGCTGAAAAGTTAGGTTTATTAGAAGTTGCTCCAGTAGAAACTGCTGATTTAGCTGTTGAATCAGTTAAAGTATTAAACAACAAGCAGTTACAGGTTGTATTCAACCAGGAAATGGATGAAGAGTCAGTTGAAGATAAGGCTTCATACACAATAAAGGATAAGGGTGATGTTGAAAAAACTCTTACTGATGATAGTTGTGTATTAGGTGATGATAAGAAGACTGTTACTATAACTCTTGACAATTCTGTATTAGATTGCTTGACTAATGCAAGTAAAGCAAAAGTAACAGTTAAGAAAGATGTTAAGGCAGCTAATGAAAAAACATTAGGTGCAGACAAAGATTTTGAAGTAGAAGTACAGGATGGCTTAATACCTACAGTTAAAGAGATTAAGCATACTGGTGAAAAGAACATAAAAATTACTTTCTCAGAGCCAGTTTTAGAAGGTGGTTTAAATAGCAAGACATTGTCAAATTCTAATTTCGCAGTTAAGAGTGGAACATATACATATTATGTTCAGAATGCTGAATTATCATTAGACGTTATAAACTTAGAAGTTGGAACTAAGTTAATAGAAGGTCCAGTTACTGTTTCAATAAATGATGCAGGACTTGACAAGGCTAATGCAATTCAAGACTACGCTGGTTATAAAGTATTTAAAGGCGAACATACTTTTGACTATGTTAAGGATACTTCAGTAGCAGTTGTTACTGTAAAAGAAGCTAAGAAACTCTCAGTTAAATTAGGATTCTCTAAGCCAGTAAAGGCTGCAGATCTTCGTTTGTTCCATTCAGCTAAGAACGCTGCTAACTATCAGGCAGATGTAGTAACAACTGGTGGAAAATATGTTGATGAAATTGAGTTTAAGTTTGGTACTGCTAATCCATTACCAGCTGGAAATATTACTTTATACTTAGTAAATAGTGAAACTGATTCAAACAAGTTAGTTGATGGTTATGGAGTTAAAGTTCCTGATCAGACTCTTACAGCTACTGTAGTTTTAGATGAAACTGGTCCTACAGTTACATCAGTTAAACCAGATAAGAACTTAGGTGTTAAGATTACTTTCAATGAAGAGTTGGATGCTGATACTGCTAAAAAATCTTCAAACTATGCAATCAAAACAGTAAAAGATGGTAAAACTGTTTACTTCTCAACACCTGTATATCCTTTTGAAAGCAATAATAAGGTTGTTTATTTAGGAGTACCAGGAAAATTAGATGACAATACTGAATTTGAAGTAGTTGTTAAAAAAGCAATTGAAGATGCTGCTGGAAACAAAATGGAAAATGACTATGTAACAACATTTACTACTGGCGATAATACAGCACCAGAAATTGACTTAGATGGTTGTTATGTGGTTGAAAATGATGGTAAAATTTATATCAAATTCTCTGAGCCAATGAATGAAGCTCAGATGCTAGATAAGTCAAACTATATGGTTTACGCAGATACTACTAAAGCGGGTGGTTATCGTGCACTAGACGATGATGACAAGGTTTCTAAGATATCAGATAAAATTGTCCTCATTGACTTAGACGAAAAAGTTAAAGCGCCTAATGTAAAGATTGCTCCAATCATGGACTTAGCAAACAAGAGATTGTATGATAGCGTTGATTCAGTTATAATTGAAAACATTGGTGTTGAAAAAGTAGAATTTAAGTCTGCAGAATTGTTTGAAGCAAACAAAATTAAACTTGTATTCAATACAAAGCTAGACAAATTCAGTAATCCAGATATTTCATTAGTTTCTACTACTGGAAGTTCTCTAAGAATAGCATCAGTAGAGTCACAAACAATAAATGATGATGGAAATACTGAGATAGTATTAGTTCTTGATCAAGATATCAATACTGATGCAACATATACTAATAAGGATACTGAAGTAACTTCAAAAGTATATATTGCTTCAAAAGGTGATGGTATAGGCACAAAATCAGTATCTGGTACATTATTAACTGCTAACATGAGTATCGAAGTTACTGATAAAACAGCTCCTAAGATCGCTAAGGTTAAGTTCAAGGATGACGATGATGAAACAGCAAAAGTTTACGTTTTAGGATACACAATTTATGACGAAGCACAAAAGCAGGATGTAGAATATATACCAGATTACGATAAGGTTAAGAAGGGTGTTTATGCATATATAGCACTCGAATTCTCCGAGGAAATGGATATCTACTCTATGTCAAAACTTACATTTACAGTTGATGGATATACTGTATTAGACATATTACAATTAGATGCTAATGTATTTGTATTAGTAGCTAGAGCTAAAGAAGACAATACTGCAGCTAAGACTACTGTAACACAAGTTTACAATATCTCTGATATGAGTGATAATGTATTGGCATCAGGTTCTACTTGGACAGTAAGAGATATAAGTGAACTTCCTAAAAAGTAATTTTGTTCTTAAGTAATTAAAAAGCTGAGACTTATGTCTCAGCTTTTTTTATATATAATTATAAAAAAGTATGGTATTATTAAAACAAATGATAAAAACTTACGTATATATATTTAAGGGAGGGTTCGATAATGTACATAAGAAAAATAGCCGCGGTGGTAATTTCAGTTGGGATTATACTATCAAGTGTAACTGCAGCATTTGCTCAAGATATTTCAGATTTACAGATGACAGCAGATAAACTTAATAAGATAGGTGTTATTGCAGGAGACGGAAATGGTAATTATAACCTAAGTGGGAGTTTAAAAAGAACTGAAGCAGCGACCTTTATAACTAAGCTAATGGGTAAAGATACGTATGTTAATGAAAATAAAGATAGTTTAGCAAATACTGTGTTTAGTGATGTAAAGAAAACAGACTGGTTTGCACCATATGTAGGTTTTTGCTACATAAATGATATTATTGATGGATATGACGGAAAGTTTGGCACAAAGGATAACCTAACAGAACAAGCATTTCTTGTTATGATACTGAAGTTATTGAAATACACAGGAGCAGAGGATATAAAGTGGAATGACAATGTATTTTATACTGCATACGAGGTGGGACTGGTAACTGACCAATTATATTTAACTAAGAAGAGAGATGATGGCTCGGCTTATACCAGAGGACAAGCAGCTACCGTAATGTATAGAGCATTAAATACAAAGTTAAAAGGACAGAACATAACACTATTGCAATCATTAATTGAAAGTGGTGCAATAAAAAGAGATGTTGCTATATCAGCAGGTATATTAGTAGACACAGTTGAAACAAAGATTCAAGAAATATCATCAGTAAATGGTAGAAAAATAATTGTTAAGTTTAATGAAACAATTAATTCTATTGATGAAAATAATATTAGAATATATGAGGAAGATAATGTAAATAATAACTTGGCAGTATCAATTAAATCTCATTCAGGTACACAGATAGAAATTGAAACAAATACACAGCTTCCTAATAAAGTATATAAAGTGGAAATTGTAAATGTTGAAGACCTTGAAGGAAATATTTCAGGTAAATTAACAGGAACCTTTACTGGATATACTTTAGTTGCTGTTGAATCTGATTTGTTTAAAATAAGCAAGGTTGAGCAAATAGGAAGTAATGAAATTTATACATATTTTACACAGCCAATAAATGAAAACGTAGAATTTGCTCCGTATTATGAGATATATCAAAACGGAGAACTTTATGCAGATGGAGATTATCTAACTATTAGTTTTGCTGGAGAAAAAAATGTAGCATCTATTATATCAAAGGGTAAAAGTTTTTCAGCGAATAAAGAATATACTCTTAAGATATCAGGAAAACTGGTAGGCGCTTACGGAACATACTTAGGGGATGGAGATGGAGATAGCTTCTCATTCATTGGAAAAGACATGTTAGCATCTTCGCTTACTTTAGAGAAAATTACAGTACTTAATGGTAAGAGTATTCAACTTGATTTTAATAGGCAAATACATTATTTAAGAGCTGAACAGGTATACAGCTATAGTGTTACGAATAGTAAGAAACATCCTATTGAGGTTGAAAAGGCGGAGTTAATAAGTGATCGTGTGTCAAACGGTAAAAGTGTTGTATTGACCTTAAAAACTGCTTTTGATGTAAAAGAGACTTATAACATTATGATAAATTGTATTCAGGACTCAACTAAGCAGTTTGCCATTGAAGAAACGCAATATACTTTTAGCGGATATTATACAATGCCTGAAAAGCTTGCTATAAAGTCTGTTAAAGTAATTGACTCTGGAACAGTAAGTGTAACATTTAATAAACCAATAGATTATAATACTGGTTCGAGTATTTTTAACTACCAGATTCGTAATATGTCAGATAAAATTGGTCGAACACCTGGTAAAGTTAAATTTACAAGTGCAGACCAAACCAGTGTTCAATTATTCTTAAAAAAAGATGACTATTTAGTTGATAATACACCTTTTGAGATAGAGGTTCTTGGTAGTATGAAGGATTACTCCGGAGCAAATCTTGGTAATCCGATCACTCAGTCAGTATTTGTCAGTAAGGCAATTGACACTGAATTAAAAATTATTGATGCAAAAATAGTTGGAAAGGATACTGTTAAGGTTACTTTCAACAGAGAAATTTCCAATGAGTTGGCTAATCTCAAGCCTCAAAATTATGGCATAGAGTATTATGAGAATGGAAAGCTTTATAAAAAGGTACCAATTGCAATTACATATTTTGATGATAAAACGCTAGTTTTCAGGTTCGATAATATGATTTTAAGTAATGAATATGTATTTTCTTATGGTGTGATTATGGACTATGCAGGTAATATAATAACAGGTCGTGATAAGGATAAAGTAATAATAACACAAGGTGAATAATTGATAAGTATTTACAAATGGATTTAGTTGGTTTGAGTGGCAAGGCATATAAAATAAAGCAGGAGAAGCTTAAGCATTTACAAAATTAAGCTTCTCCTGCCCAAGTATATTGAATCTTAATTAGAGTATAAGATAAAGATATTGGTAAAGGAGGAATGTAAGGCATATGCAAAAAAGGAAGCTGGCAGGACTGCTTTTAACATTTTCTGTAGTTGTAAGTCTGTTTAGTCCAGTATTTGCAGTGGAGCAAGAAGTAAAAGCAGAGCCTATAGTGCTATCACTTGAAGTGGCTCAACAAAAAGCAGTTGAAAATGACAACAGTATTATTAAAACTAATAGAACAATTAAAAATCTAATTGAAAACAATGATTATACCTATAAAGAAGGGCTATTTGATATTTCTGACGCTGCCGATAGTATTGATGACCTATATAATAGATTAAAAAATGGAAGAGCTATGAATAGTCAGGAATATGGAAAATTATGTATACTTTATACTATGTATGGAGATACAGAGTATTTCAGTGGGAAAGAGGATTTAACAAAATACATGAATCCTAATAGATTTGCCAAATATTCTTTATGGGCAAATGTAATGAAGCTTAGCCTTAGCAACCAAATAACAGAGGATACTATTAGATATCAGACTAGAGTATTGTATGATAACATATTATCTATACAGGGTCAGCTTGAAAATTTTAAAAGGTCAGTTGAACTGCAGGAAAAAATGTATAAACAGCAAAAAAGCAGGTATGATGTAGGAGAATTGTCAAAAGTAACAATAGATACTGCTTATAAGCAGCTACAAATAAGCAGATTAGAAGTAAATAAACTTACTCGCACAATAGATAATTTGGAAATGGATTTGAAGAGATTGATAGGGCTCCCAATCGACAGCCAAATAGTGTTAAGTGACTATAGTAAAAATAATATAGAGAAGCTTGAAGATTATGATACATATTTAAATAGAGCTTTAATAAATAGAAATGAAATACTGTTAGCTAAGATAAATTATGGAGTAGCTAAGAATGAGGCATATACAGTAAATGAAGCCTATTCTAATAACCCTTGGAATGTAAGTACACAGCTAAATAAAAGTTTTGCTGAACAGAAAATTAACGAGGCAGAACTTTCAATAAGTATTAGTAAGGAAACAGTTTTGCAAAGTATTAATACTGCTTATATTGATGCTAAGTATAAAAAAGAAGAAATGGATATCTGTAAAGCGAAATTGAATTATGAGAATGAGCAATATCGAATTACATCAGAAAAGTATAAAAACAAACTTATAAGTGAGACTGAACTAAAAAATAGAGAAATAGGTAAGTTGTCTGCACTAACAGCATATAACGATGCAGTAAGAGCTTATAATTTATCTGTAACAAGCCTGCAGCAAGCGTCAGGGCTAGGAATAGCTTCAATGGCTGATGCTTAGTGGATTGATTTAATGCTGATAGAGGCTTTAAAGTGTAAGTGAGAAAACTTCCCAAAATATAAATAATGGTTAAAGTTTATTGCTAGAGTTTTATTAAATGCAAAAATGAGCAGCTGTCTAAAAAAGACAAGTCTTTAGACAATTGAATTTACGAGAGGAAGGGTTTACTATATGAGAAATAAACTTAAAATGAGATTGTCGATGTTATTGGCTATTTTAATGATATTTCAATATTCCTTTGTTTCAGCAGAAGAGACAAAAGAAATTAAAGAGTATGATTTGCAGACTGCTATTGATACCGCAATAGCAAGTAGCAACAGTTTAAGGCTTTTTGATGAGAAAATAAAAAATGCAACTGATATTTATCACCGCTATAATGAGTTGGCTGTTTCATCTAAAAACGCTGCAAAGTTAACCAGACAAGAATTAATGTACACTAACGATCAATATTTTATTGAGAAAGAGAGAATTGAACGCTTATACCCAGAACAGAAAAAAAATGATTTAAATAATTTAAAATATCAAAAGCAAAACAAAATAATAGATATAAAGCTAAATGTAACAGAGAGTTATTTTACATTATTATCAATTAAGAAGCAAATTGCTTATCAGAATGCACTAATAAGCAGGTTAGAGGCAGATTTAAAAGTTAAGAAGAATGATGTAGCATTAGGTAGAAGTGTAGAAAGTGCTGTTACTGAGATTGAGTTAGACATAAAGAAAGCAAATAATGCACTAGTCCAGTTATCTAGGGAGGAAGAAAAAGCAAAAATGTCTCTTAATTCTTTATTAGGAAGACAAATTACTGAAGATATACAAATAAAAGATATGGATATACCTGAGATAGAGTATGACAATATTGACATTAAAGCTATAATTGAAGACAGACAAAAAAATAACAATAAAATTAAAGACATAAAATTTCAGATTGAGCAAGCAATACTTGAAGCTGAAATTGTAGAAAAAAATACAAATAGAGAGGATCCCGTTGAACTAGTCTCTTTGGAAGACGTAAGATTAAATCAGGAATATGCTCTAAAGGATGAACTTATAAATATAGAAAAATATATCTACCAGCAAAACAATACTATTTTAAATTTGAAAGATGAGATAGAGATTAAGAGATTAAACAAGGAAATATGCGATAAAAATCTTGAAATAGCACAAGAAAAATTAAGGTTAGGATTAATGAGTAAATCATCTTTAAATGCAATAATTGATGCAGCAGAGCAAGCAAATATTGCATATTTGAAGTCAAAATTAGATTATTATCTAGAAGTACAGAGATTTAATGCATACATAGAGAAGCAGTAGCAAATTGTATCGAGGAAAGATATGTATCACATATAGCAGCGTGTAACGCATTTGTTTAAAGACGAAAGGAATTTAGCCTCGATGAAATACCACAGATGTAATAAAGTTTCTCTATATAAAATAAGCATAATCTTTATACAAGTAGTTATAGTTGCTTGCAGATAGCATATAAAATATTCTCAAGTATGGTGGAGCTATCTTAATTTTATTTAAATATACACAAAGGGGCTTTTGTTCTGTAATAGAACAAAGCCCCTTTGTGCTTCTAAAAAATTTGCAAAAAATTGAATTAAATAAACAATGCTGCACGTACAGTGTTACCACCTTAGTTATGATAAGAATTTATAAATCAATGAGAAGTAAAATTATTTTTATCACTTATAAGCTTATTTCTTTCTATTCTGAGGGAACTGCTGCTGTACTGCCTCGCCTACCACTGTTTTAGAGTATAATCTGTTGCATGCAATTCCCATTCCTATAAGAATCCAGAATATTGGACTGACATTTATATTGCTGTCATTACCTAACCCGCATACCAGGAAGCCAATTACAGATAGCAAACAAGCAATTCCAGCCATGTAATAAAAGTTATCAGAATCTTTTGGCCTAAAATATAATCTGAAAGATTGTACGATGTACCAAACTACAAAAACTAAAAATGCTATTAAAGAAACAACACCAGTATTAATAGCCATATGCAAATACATATTGTGAGGTTTATCTACTAAGGTATTAGCTTTTTTAAACGTCATAATCTTGCCTTTAAAATCATTTTGAGGGAAATAAATTGTATAAGTGTCTGGACCATGACCAAGTAAAAAAGTGTCTTTCATAAGTGGTATAGACCTTGACCATATATATCCCCTATTTGAAGCAAACTTTTCATAGCCTTCAAATCCAAATGACTCAGCAGTTTTAATATCAACTGGTTTACCTGCACTATTAACAAATTTAAAAGAACCAGTATTGTCAATAGTAACATAGTAACTAGTGTTTGGTGCTGAAATTTTAAAGGTAGCTCCATTAATACTAATGGTTAAACCAATATACTGGGTATGTTTAAAATTCAAAAAATCTTTGTTATCATCTGTTGTTCTCAAGTTGACATCTTTACCGCTTTCATCCAAAAAACTGAGTGTGCTGTCTTGATTATCAAATATGACATTCAATGGAGTACCATTCATATAAATAGTCATCTTATTTCCATCAAGAGTCATATCAGTGAGTCTTTTGTATTTTCCCTTAACTAATTCAGGCTCATCTGCTTGTTTAGGTAAAAAGTTACTTAATTCATTTGTAATTATGCCAGAATAGTTATAGTTTAATATAACAAGAACACCAGTACAGCAAATGACGACGACAAGAACAGGTATCCAGTATTTTAAAATCTTTTTTCTTAATAAAACAACAACAAAAAGCATAGAAGTGAAAACCCCAATATATCCAGTACTTGAGCGACAAAATATAAGGGTAATTAAAACAAGGGCAGATAAAATACCCGAGAATATTTTAATATATTTATTCTTTGATAATAGAAGAATAATAATACATATAGGTAATACCATAGAACAAAAGCTGCCAACATAGTTTGGGTTAAATAGTGTAAGGTAGACATATTTTGTTGGGAAGGCAAATTCCAATGATTTGGTTAAGCTTTCATATTCACTTGGAAGCATAGCATGCTTCATAAAGCTTGTCTGAAGAAAATCATATCCGAAGAACTGAGAAATTCCTAAAATACATAAAATAAAAGTACAGATACCAAGAGATCCAAATAATAGTTTGATATCCTTTTCAAAAGTTATAAAGTGAGCTGCTATAAAACAAACTATAAAATAGCAGGCAATAACCCAAAAACCTTCAAATCTATCAATAAAGCCATTGTAAGCAATATCATGATATTCAGAGAAGGAAGAGGACAGTAACGATAATAAAAAATAAACAATCAATGGTATAAAGCAATAATTTAATTTGAAATTAATCTTCTTATTATATGCATAGAATACAATAAAAAAAAAGGATAAAACCGTAAAAACCTTAAACCATAAAGCTTTATAATAGGAGAAAAAATCGAAAACTGTTTCTGTGGGGTAAAACTCACTTGTTATACCTTCTATAGTAATTGGTTTCATATAAACAATCATTGGAATTATAAGAAGAATTAAGGCCAATGGAATTAATTTAATAAAACTATCATTCGCAACTGCTTTTTTATGTTTACTCAATTTTATATCAGCCACCTTTCAATATTTTTACTTAGTTAGTTTAACACATATTAAGAATTAAATAAATATTTACAATATATAAAATTGGAAGGTCAAAAATAAATTAGGAGAATATTGGAATGCGTTGACAAAATTGATTTCAGTAGAGTATAATTTTACGTGTTCATTAATTAAACACATGAGAGTGAAAAAATGGATAAGGAATACATTGTTTTAAATGAAATAAGTAAAAATCCAGAAATTACTCAAAGAGAGTTATCAAAGCTGATACGCTGTTCTGTTGGAACTATAAATATTCTATTAAACAAAATGGTAAATAAGGGACTTATTAAGATAAAACGAATGCCAATGAATAGAATAATTTATATGCTTACTCCAATGGGAATTGTAGAAAAGATTCAAAAGACAAGTAGCTATATAAAGAGTAACTACAATTATATGATTGAAACTCAAGAGAAACTTCGAACAGAATTAGAAAAATTAGTGGATAAAAATGGAGTAATATACGTAATAGTGGAAGAAGATGAAATAAGTAAACTTGTTAGATTATCTATAAAAGAGAATAATAAAATTAAGTTTATTACAGATAAAGAAAGTTGCGATAATTCAAAACTAGTTGTGGTTTTGAGTATTGATAATTATAATAAGTTTAAGGAAAAATATGGAAAAATAGTAAATATACTAGAATTAATATGACTATTATTAAATAGAATTTCATTAATAGAGTTTTATTTGCAGGTCATAATTAGGTGTTTATATTATATATTTAAAGTATATATTTAGCTTGCTTATAAAAAAGAAAGGTGATTACAAATGTATTTAATTATTAAAAGAGTTATGGATTTTTTTATTGCATTTTTGGCATTAATCATTCTTTCTCCTTTGTTTTTAATTCTGATTATTGCTATTAAGATTGACTCTAGAGGACCAGTTCTTTTTAAACAAAAGCGCGTTGGAATTAATGTAACGTATTTTAATATACTAAAATTTCGTACTATGAGGATAGATACACCTAAGGATACACCTACACACCTTCTTGGAAATCCGGAGCAATATATAACAAGAGTTGGAAAATTTCTGCGAAAGACAAGCCTTGATGAACTTCCGCAGATTGTGAACATACTCCTAGGAGAAATGTCCATTATAGGTCCGCGTCCAGCGCTTTGGAATCAGTATGACTTAATTGCAGAAAGAGATAAATATGGTGCTAATGATATTAAGCCCGGACTTACAGGATGGGCTCAAATTAATGGCAGGGATGAACTTCCAATTGAAGTTAAGGCAAAGCTGGACGGTGAATATGTGAAAAAACTTGGATTTTGGATGGATATTAAGTGTTTCTGTGGTACAATAATTAGTGTTGTCAAGGGATCTGGTGTTGTTGAAGGAGGAACAGGCTCCTTACAGAAGGGAAAAAATATAGAAGAAGAGACAAAGCAAGAGGAAAGATTATAGTGAAATAAAAGCATTTGGAGGTATTTGATGAACAATAAAATAGAACTATATATAAATACAATTAAGTATCTCAAACCCTCACAAATGTACCATAGAGTAATTAATAGATTTAATAGAAAATTTAACAAATGGAAACAGCCAATATTCAATACACCTGTTGAAATAAAATTACAAACGGATATTAATTCGGATATTAATTTTTTTTTGATTCCAGAAATAGAGTTTGACAAAGAATATTTAGCTAGATTTGATATTGATGAAATTTTAAACAATCAGTTTAAGTTTATTAATATAAAAAATAAGGTTGATTTGTCAAAAGCGTGGAATAGCGTTGATTTACAGCAACTATGGAGATATAATCTACACTATTTTGAATATGTATTCAAGCTGGCCTATGAATATAAAAAGGGTAACAACCCACAGCTATATTATAATGAATTTAAACGATTAATAGAAAACTGGATAGACAATAATCCCATTGGCTATGGAGATGGATGGCATCCCTATACTATTTCATTGCGAATTTCCAATTGGATATCTGTATATCCGATATTTCAGGATGAATTAAAGAAAGACTTAGATTTTGATAAAAAAATAAAAGAATCTATACAACTACAATATGTATACTTAAAAAGTAATCTTGAGAAAGATGTTTTAGGCAACCACTATTTTGAGAATATAAAAGCTCTTATTATTGGAAGTATCTTTTTTAATGATTCAGAAATACAAGAAAAGTTTAAGAAGGAACTTCTTTTACAGTTGGATGAGCAAATTTTAGAAGATGGAATGCATTTTGAGTTAAGCCCAATGTATCATAAAATAATTTTGGAAGATTTGATTAAAATAACTCATTGGCTTAAAAATGATTCAATTTATGAGCGGTTAATTATATATATTCAAAAAATGATAGATGTAATGTATAGCTTAGAAGACAATTTTGGTAAGACACCAGCCTTCAATGATAGTGCAGACGGTATAAGCAAGGATTATAAGAGCCTTTTAACGGCTTGCGCTAAGCATTTTAATTTGAAGCCTCGATTTAAGAGCAATTTAGAGAATAGCGGCTTTTATATTTTAAAAAATAATAATTCTAAGCTAATATTTGATACAGGTGATATATGTCCATCTTACTTACCAGCACATGGACACTGTGATGCGCTTAGCTATGAACTTTCAGTAAATAATCGGCCTTTGATTGTCAATTTAGGTACCTATAAATACGAAAGTGGTGAATGGAGAGACTATTTCAGAAGCACCAAAGCCCATAATACAGTTATGATTTCAAACAAGGAACAGTCACAATTTTGGGGCAGCTTTAGAGTGGCAAAACGCATTAAGGAAGTGGGCAGAAAGCAATTTTTATATAAAGATATTAAGTTTTATGCAGGAAAATATACATCTTATCATGGGTATACACACAAACGATTTATTGGGAAGTTAAGTGATAATATATTTATAATATTAGACTCTGTTGAAATGGTATCAGACACGTGTGTGAAAAGCTATCTTCATTTTTTGCCAGGAGCGATAATAGAAAATATTAATAAAACTGAAAGCAATAGAAATATAGTAAGTATTACTTTTGACCAAGAGATTGTTAAAATAGCAACAATAGGAGTAAATGAAATAGATATAGAGCAGAGTTGGTACTCAGGGCAGTTTAATGTAAAAGAGGAAAACAAGGCAATAGTATTTAGCAAGAGCAAAGACAGTAAAAAGTTTTTTGGATATATTATAGCTTTAAGTGATAGTAATTATGAAGCCATTGAAGCAGAAAATGAATTAAAAATAAAATGTGATAAAGAAGTAATTATAAACTATGATGAATTGGGAGCAATGCTATGAAAATAGTTGTGATATGTCATTATTTTCCACCAGAAATAGGAGCACCTTCAGCAAGAATTTATGAAATGGCAAGACATTGGGTTGAGTTGGACAATGAAGTACATGTTGTGACATGTTTTCCCAATCATCCTACAGGAATAATACCTGAGGAGTATAGAGGCAAAAAATATATGTATGAACTTTTAAATGGTATTCATGTACATAGAAATTATGTATATGCAACACCAAATAAAGGATTTGTAAAAAAGACTTTAGGACATATATCTTTTATGTTTTCATCAGTAATATTTTCTATGAAGAAGATAAAAAAGCCTGATGTAATTATTACAAGTTCCCCTACATTTTTCTCTATTTTTTCAGGCTATTGGTACAGCTTAAGAAAAAAGGCACCATTTATTCTTGAAATAAGAGATTTATGGCCAGCTGCTATGATTGAACTAGGAGTTATGAAAAAAGGACTTGTAACAGATATTTTAGAAAAGCTGGAGTTGTTTTTTTATAGAAAAAGCAAGAAACTAATAATGGTAACAAAGGCTTTTAAGGAAAATGTTATTAGCAGGGGAATTGATGGAAATAAAGTTCATGTCATAACAAATGGTGTTAATCAAAATATGTTCTATCCAAGAAAAAAGAATGAATTTATTATAAAAAACTATGACCTAAAAAATAAATTCATTGTATCTTATATGGGAGCACATGGGATATCACAAAATTTGACCACAATATTAAAGGTGGCACGATCATTAAAAGAATACGAAGATATTCAGTTTTTGTTTATAGGGGAAGGGGCTGAAAAGGATCAACTAAGAGAAACAGCGAAGGAATATAATCTTAATAACGTTATTTTTATTGATTCTCAGCCTAAAGAAATGATGCCAGAATTTTATTGTACATCAGATATATGTTTGATTCCGCTTAGAAAAATTGAATTGTTTAAGACATTTATTCCTTCAAAGATGTTTGAAATTATGGCATGTGGTATTCCGATTATTGCAAGTTTAGAAGGGGAAGCAGCTGATATATTAAAAGAATCAAATGCAGCCATAGTTGTAGAACCTGATAATTGTGAGGAGATAAAACAAGCTATTCTCAAGCTTAAAAACGATAATGAATTATTTAATAAATTAAAAGAAAATGGGCCTGCTTTTGTTGAGAAAAACTATTCAAGAAAAAGCCTAGCAGAAAAATATTTAGAAATTATACGAAATGCATAACAGAGTAGTAAATGAAATAAATTTAGAATCGCGTATTGCATATCATTATGCACCATGAGCATTTCACTGTGAATTTATTAGGAAAGGTGGCATAGAAGTTAAAATGATTTTACTAACTGGAGCTACTGGCTTTCTAGGTGAATTTGTTTTGAAGGAATTAACTGACAGAGGTTATGAGGTTACTTGCTTTGTAAGAAAGACCAGTAATCTCAATACTATAAATGAGTTGAATGTCAAATATATCTTTGGTGAATTGGATGACTACAATTCAATCTGCAAGGCATTAGAAGGGAAAGATGCTTTGATTAATATTGCGTCTTTAGGTTTCGGACATGCTCCTAATATTGTAAATGCCTGCAAACAAATGAAGGTTAAAAGGGCAGTATTTGTAAGCACTACGGGGATATTTACGAAACTGAACCCCGATAGCAAGGCAATAAGGCTAGAAGCTGAAAGACTAATAAAGGAAAGTGGATTGGATTATACAATAATAAGACCTACTATGATTTATGGTACTCCAAGGGACCGTAATATGTGGAGATTAATTAAATATCTGAAAAAAATAAATATTATACCTATATTAGGGGATGGTACTTATTTGCAGCAGCCAGTATATGTGAAAGATTTAGCTGATGCTATTGTAAAAGCATACGAAAGCCCTGTAAGTATTAAAAAGGAGTATAATATATCTGGAGCCAAAGCCCTTACTTATAATGAGGTTGTTGATTTAACGGCAAAAGCACTGGGCAAGAAAGTAATAAAGATACATGTGCCATCAAAGCTTAGCTATAATTTATTAAGAGCTTATGAAAAGGTATCCAAAAAGCCTATACTGAAGGCAGAACAAGTGCTTAGGCTAAATGAGAATAAAGCTTTTTCACATGAAGAAGCAAAAGCAGATTTTGGATACAGTCCCACTACTTTTGAAGAAGGGATATCGCTTGAGACTAAGTTCATAAAATAAGCACTTATATAAATTTTATTGGTAGAATAAAGAAGTTTAATATATGAGATAATATTACTAAAATAATTGTTTGAAATTATATTAGTAACTTATTCAGCTTTTCCAGTTGAAAAGTCGCGGGTGTTAAACTTATCAATGGATAGTTGGATTAGAAATAATTGCATGAATTTGATTTATAAATATATAACTACGTGAAAGAAAGGGATTAATATGGTTAATGTAATCGGACTTGGCTACATAGGGCTACCTACTGCATTAATGTTAGCGACGCATGGTGTTGAGGTTGTTGGAACTGACTATAATAAAGAACTTGTTTCTCAGCTAAATGCTGGAGAGATAACCTTTGAAGAAGAAGGTCTTTATGATTTATTTGTTAATGCCATTTCAAAAGGTATAAAATTTTCTACAGAATATATATCTACAATGGTATATATTGTTGCAGTACCTACTCCTTACGATAAAAATAGTAAGAAAATAGATGCTTGCTACGTTATACAAGCTGTAAAAAATGTAATGGAAGTTTGCCCTAAAGGTGCAATTGTAATTATTGAATCTACGGTTTCACCAGGAACAATTGACAAATTTGTACGTCCAATTGTAGAGGCTAATGGTTTCGTAATAGGAGAAGATATTCATCTTGTTCATGCACCAGAACGAATTATTCCAGGTAATATGGTGTATGAATTAAAACATAATTCAAGAACTATAGGTTCAGACAGTAAAGCTATTGGAGAAAGAGTGAAAGAACTTTATTCTTCATTCTGTGAAGGAGAAATTGTTGTAACTGATATCAGAACTGCTGAGATGACAAAAGTTGTAGAAAATACATTTCGAGATATAAATATTGCATATGCGAATGAGCTCGCTAAAATATGTCATAGTGATAATATGGATGTTTATGAAATAATCCGAATTGCAAATAAGCATCCGCGTGTTAATATTCTTTCTCCTGGACCTGGTGTAGGCGGACACTGTATTTCTGTTGACCCATGGTTTTTAGTAGGTGATTATCCTGGATTGGCTAATATTATTCTGGCAGCAAGAAAGATTAATGATTCCATGCCTGAATATGTACTTGAGAGAATTCACGATATTATGAAGGAGAAGGGTATAAAGGATGTTTCACGTGTAGGTCTATATGGACTTACCTATAAAGAAGATGTTGATGATGTACGTGAAAGTCCTACACTACAGATGCTTAGATGTATGGAACGACATCTTGCAAGTGGCGTCAAGGTTTATGACCCTTGGGTTAAGAAGGATATTGTTGAAAATCAGTATCATGATTTTGATGAATTCTTGAATAATGTAGATATCGTAGTTATTTTGGTTGCACATAGTGAAATTAAAGAAAAGATGTACAAGCTTAAGGGAAAGATTATTCTTGATACAAGAAATATTTGTGATCTTGAGGGGAGATACAGACTTTAATGAATGCTATAGATTTATATAAATTAGGACATTGGTGCTATAAGAGAAGGATTCCTGTTATTCCACAAATCACCAAGGGGCTAATATTTCTGCTGTTTAATTCCGTAGTACCATATTCGGCTGAGATTGGAAATGGAAGCCGATTTGCTTATGGCGGCATTGGTGTTGTTGTACATAGCAGAGCTATTATCGGAGAGCGTGTAATAATTGGACAGGGTGTTACCATTGGTCGATCGCTCGACCCTGAAGATATACCTACAATTGGGGATGATGTATATATCTCTGCTGGTTCGAGAATAATTGGGAAAATTAGAGTTGGTAATAATGTTATTATTGGAACTAATTCTGTTGTAAACAAGGATGTTCCAGATAATTGTATTGTAGCAGGAGTGCCGGCAAAAGTTATTAGAAATATTGATACGAAAATATGGTCTTTGTTGAAGAATATTTTTTAGGAGAGATAAGATTGAAAACGGTTGTATTTTTATTATCGCATGTTCCAAACCCTCGTATGAATAAGAGAATTGGTGTCGCTAAAGAAGTTGGGACTACGGCATTAATATGCGTGAGAAGGAAATCTGCAAACATATGGGAGCCGTATCATTTAGATATTGAAAATACAATATTTGATATGGATATGCCTGATTCAAGCAATATTTTATATAGAATTAGGTATTCAATTTTATATGCTGTTAAAGCAATAAAAAAACTGCGTACAATACGTCCTTCATGTATTTATACTGAGGGATTAGATTCACTGCTAATTTCAGTATTATATTCAGTTTTTAACAGAACAAAAATTATATATGAGGTTGCAGACTTACGTAAAGTATTTATTGAAGAAGCAACAACAGCTATGCAGTCAATTAAAAGCAATGTTGTTAAGTTTATTGAAAAGGTACTATTAAAAAAGGTTAAACTTTTAGTATTAACCTCGGACATGTTTTTTGAGAAGTACTATAAAAAAATAATTTCTAAAGATAGAGTTTTATTCATTCCAAATATGCCAGATTTATCTGCGTTTAAGTCTTATATTCATAAAGAGAATGGGAGATTTACCGTTGGTTTCATTGGTGGAATCAGATATTTAAATCAAATGAAGATGTTAGTTGACGCTGCAGAATCACAAGACGTTAGTGTATTATTTGCAGGTGCAGGCGGGACACAGGATGAATATATAGAAATTACGAATTACTGTAGTGAAAAGCAATTTGTTGATTTTTTTGGAAAATATAATTATAATAACGATATTGCACAATTGTACGGTAGAGTAGATTGTGTATATGCGGTATACGACGCGGACAATGCAAATGTAAGAATTGCTCTGCCAAATAAATTGTATGAGGCCATCTACTGTGAACTCCCAATTATTGTTGCAAAGGGAACGTACCTAGCTGAACTTGTGGAAAAATGGGGAGTAGGAGTTGCTGTCAGCCATACTGATTTAAGTGAATTAGAAAAAGTATTACATAGATTATCAACAGATAAGGAATATTATGAGTATATTGTTAAAAACTGTAGATTACACAAGGCAGATATAGACATTGAACTATATAATCAAAAACTATTAAAGCAAATGATTGAACTGATACAATAAAGGGGTATACGCTAAAATATGGAATGTAATGGTAATAATATCAGACCACCAAAAAAAATAAATATCATATTGATTTTAGGCGTATTGGCCTTTAGAATTTCTCTTGATTATGCGTATAAGAATATGATTTGTGTGTTATACCAAAATTATAAATTTGAGTATACCCCTAATAATACAAATTTAATTCTGTCGTATTTAGTATTGATTATTATTACAAGTTTATTCGCTACTGTTTTTAATTCAAGAAATCCTTCTTCTATAATGATTTTGCTTTTGTACATCATGTCATATATTCCTAATACTTCATTATATTATGGAATGGGGCTGCCTCATTATTTCTTGTTATATTCTTCTTTATTTTGGTTTATAATGATAGCTTTATATCCTTTTATCTGTAAGATTAAAATTAAAAGAATAAAATCCACTAATAACAAGATTACTATAAAATGTGTTAAGTTTGTTCCATTTGCATTTTTAATACTTATTGTAGTGTTTTCTGCGTACTATAATGGTTTGTATATAACTCTGGATTTAAGTATAGTTTATGATTTGAGAGCGGCTGCTAAAGAGAATTCCTTTGGACCAATTTTATCTAGATTAATTCCATGGGCAGGAAATATTGTTTTTCCAGTTAGTGCTGCTATAGCATTAAAAAATAAAAAATTTATTGTTCTAGGAGTATTTACATTTGCACAGATTATAACATTTTCACTTGCTGGAACAAAGACGTATCTTTTTGCTTTTGCATTTTCAATTATTGGAGTAATACTTATAAACAGTCATAAGTATTTTAAATATCTTCCTTTTGGTTTGGCTGGAATTACTGTTTTAGGTTATTCTATGTATAAATTATTTAATTCTGTTTTTATTGCAAATTATATTGTTAGAAGAGTACTTTTCACAACTAGTTATAATTGCTGGGGATATATCGAATTTTTTATTAGTAATGAAAAGCTATATTTGCGTAACAGCTTTATGAGATGGCTTAAAAACTATGGTGTAAAGATTCCATATGCTGATAATTTTTCTTCGTTCATGGGTGATTTACTATACGACAGGCCAGATGCCAACGTCCCTGCAGGAACTGTTGCTGATGCATTTGGTAATTTTGGGATTCTTGGATTAATTTTATATCCTTTATTTATGGTAATAATGTTTAGACTTCTTGATAAAGTATCTACAAATATTCCTTCTGCCTGTGTCCTGCCAGTAATAATAACATCTGCAGAGTATATATTGAATGGAAATGTGTTTTCCGTTATGTTGACATATGGTTATTGGTTTGCACTAATATATTTTTATTATATGACTAAAACAGGGATAGTAAGTGCTGATAGAAAAATTAAGAAGTTGGGTAAAAGTTTTGATGCGTCCACGTAAAATGCGTATAATGAATTTTGCTGTGGTAGAAAGGATAAAAATGAAGTATCTATTAAGAAAAAATAAAAATAATAGAATACTATATGAAAGCCTGCTAATGTTTTTTGCTGAAGGAATCGGGCTTTCATTTATGTTATTTATATATCTAATTCGTCCTAAGATGCTCAGCATTGATGAAATTGGACTAATAGGGTATGTTTTAAGTCTTGTATCATTTTTTTCAACTTTCTTTATTTTTGGTGTTGATAATACGGGTGCAAGATTGATTATAACTCATGAAGATGAGAACTCTAAAAAACGTATAGCTGGGTTGACATTATTAATAGGAATATTGCTTTCTTTTTTATATAGTATTTTTATGTTTATAGTAAGTTTTTTTGTGCCTTTTTTTGGGGATCCGCAGGCTGCGATACTTATTCGCATTACTTTGCCGTTTGTTGGATACAATATCATTTTAGCCATATATAACCAAGTGTGTTATGCTTTGGGAAGAATTAAAGAGGCATCTGTACAACTAGCACTGTATTCAATGATTTATTTTGTTCTTATGATTGCAATGTATTACATAGGAATATTTAATGTGAGGTCTGCAGTTATAGTAGAGTACGGGACAAGAATGCTAGTAGTTTTAGTACCTGTAGTCATTATTTACTTTAAATATTTACGATTTTATAAGGAAGAGTGGCAAGAGTTTAAAAAGGAACAAAAGGAAAGGGGCTGGACAATATATTTTTCCAGAATAATTTTCTTTCCAACATTAGGAATAGATTCGCTGATACTTGGTTATTTTTATCCTCTTGCATCGGTTGCTCATTATACTCTATCAAATACTATATCTGCACCTATTAACGTTATAGGAAACAGTCTTTCTCAAAGCTTATATCGTAGATTTTCAAATAAAAACAAAATTGATAATAAATATATTATGTATTTAGTACTTGTTACCTTGGCTTCATGTATAGGTTGCTATGGGATAAGTTTTGTTGTTATTAAGTATTTTCTTGGGAATGAATATATGCCGATGATATATATTTTACCTGTAACAATTTTGTCTTATGCAATTCGAGGAGTTACTACACTGTATACAAGCTTTATGAATGCAAAGGGCATGGCTAAGGAAATAAGAAATTGTGCTGTTATGGGATTCATTGGGAACATTTTATTTAGCTTTGCGTTAATTATTCCATTTGGAGCAATAGGTGGAGCTGTATCTCGTGTAATTGTTCTTGGAGTTAACCTTGGTATGAGAGTGTTTTATTGTGGGAAATATCATAAACTGGAAGGTGAAGTTTGAAAATAAGCTCTTTCACTTAAGCTGTAAAAATCATAATAACCATCATAGACCAATATGGTTTGCTATTTTGTGCTTTGACTGAAATTATAGGAATAAAAAATATTTATTAAAAAATATTTATTGAAGGAGGCGTTGAGTCCGTGCTAGTATTTAAATAGTTTTTACTAAATGCGAAGTGGGGACATAATTATGAAGGATTATCCGATAGACATAGAACAAAGAATATATATTAATGTTTATTCGATTGCACAGGATGCGTATAGATTTCTTCAATATCCTGGGTTTGCAAATATTTTTGTTGAAAACGCAAACGAAATGGATACACCTCTTTTTGTTTGTGGTGTTGGAACTATTATAAAAGCAGGAGAAAGCTGCGGCGAATATCATATTGGACAGTGTGTTGCTTTTTTTGGTTTCTGCAAACAGAATATATCAAATGAGATAGTAACTTCACAGAATTGTATTGTCTATATACCAAAAAATATTTCTTTGGATGATGCCGCTCATTGTATAACGTATCTTCCATTTATAAATATTGTTAAAAGAATGTCATTAAAACTTGGTGAAAATGTTCTTATATTAGGCTATAGCGAATATATAAACAAGTTAAAATATCTTATAGAGTTATTTGGATGTAATGTTATTAATGAAAGTTCAACTAATCATATAGATGCGGTTATTTTGTTTGGAAATAAAAGCATAATGGATTTTGAAAAATTCGGTTGCGGAACAAAAATATATCTCATTCCAGATTCAAATAGTGATAGTGATGTTTCCCTCGCTACGGATACTATTGAAATAATAAAGGATATTGGGAAGGGCTATTATGATGAAGATTTTCAACTTTCCCAAATTATATACCCATATGGATATGTTAGAGATACATTAAAGTATGATGCGGAATTTTGTCTAGATATTATGGGAAAAGGCAGGCTCTCAAGCATCACAGGTGAAAATGGTATAAGGAATATTAAGGAAGAGGGTAACGATTTTAATCAAACTATTAAAGCATCTGTATTTTCATATGTAAAAAAATTATCTGAATTGTTTGAGAAGCATATTGAGCCTGCATTACTTCAGATAACGTGCTTCTGTGACAGAGCAGATATCAGTAATATAGAGCATTCATTAGTTGAGGCTACTTATATAATAAATTCTCGAGTTGCACATATAGAGTTTTCTGGAGATATTGAGCAAAACCATTCGGTTTCATTTACATTTGAAGATGGCTGTGTGGCAGTTATAAATGTTATTACAGGATTTAGTGAACTTAATAAAAAATATGAGTTGAATTGGGATGGGCAGAGTGCTAGTTATAAATCCGATGGGAAAATTATGTTTTATTCATCTAGTATAAAGGAAGTATCTATAGACAGTAATGTTAATATTGAAGTGGATTTAAAGTATGCTGAAAACATCCATATATGGAAGCAATTTTACAAAAATAAAAAGTATCTATACGAAACAATTAAATAATTTCAATTCAAGTGAAGGGGGGAAGTTAAAATTATTAAAGTATTAAAAAAAATATATAAAAATCATTATATTAAAAAGTTTAAGAAATGTGAAAAAGATATACGTTTCTCGCCTCAAAATTCTTTTTTTTCTTATTCCACAATAACGATAGGAAAAAATGTTTTCATTAACAGAAATGCATATTTCAGTGGCAATATTACTATCGGAAATGATGTTTTAATTGGACCAAATGTGTTTATCACATCAGGAGATCACGAGTATACAAAAGTTTCACAAATTGTTCAAAATCAGGGTAGAATTGAAAACGAACCAGTAGCAATTGAGGATGATGTTTGGATTGGTGCAAATGTTTCAATATTACGTGGGGTTAGAATAATGGAAGGTGCAATTGTAGGAACGGCATCGGTAATAACTAAGGATGTACCCCCGTATTGTGTATGTGTTGGGAATCCATGCAAACCAATTAAACTACGATATTCCGATGAACAGTTATTAGAACATTTAACCTCCATTGGAAAAACAGAACATGAAGCTAATAAAATTCTACAATTACGACAAGAAATTTTAACAAAATACAATTTAAATCTGAAATAGAATTGACTGAAAGGAAAATATGAAATGAAACAGGCCGTATTGAGCAAAGGGAATATTGTTACACGTGATGTGGCTGATCCTACACTAGATTCAAATGGTGTGCTTGTTAAAGTTGAATATTCATGTATATCTGTTGGCACAGAAATGAGTGCAGTAAAGAACGCAAAGAAAAGTTTGATAAAGCGTGCATTGGAAAATCCAAAACAGGCAAGAATGGCACTTGATATCTTATTGCAGCGTGGGGTTGGTGTATTTAGATCTACAGTTAAAAAGGTAACTGGTGAGGCATTTGGTAATGCTTTAGGGTATAGTGCTGCAGGAACGATTATTGCAGTGGGTGAAAATGTAAGTGAATTTAAAGTTGGACAAGCTGTAGCTATTGCAGGTAACAAATATGCTAGTCATGCAGGATATTCTTATACTCCTAAAAATTTGACTGTTGCAATTCCTGATGGTGTTAGTCTTGAGGAAGCATCAACAGTAGCTATTGGAAGTATTGCTTTGCAAGGTGTACGCGTGCTTTCTCCTGAAATAGGAGAAAATGTAGTTGTAATGGGATTAGGGCTTATTGGACAACTTGCAGTTCAAATGTTGGTAGCTTCAGGTTGTCGCGTGATTGGTATTGATATTAACGATAAGCGCATGCAAATAGTGAAGGAGAAAAACAACATTGATGTAATAAATGGTAAAGAGGATATCGTTTCAAAAGTTATGATGTATACTGGGGGTAAGGGAGCAGATGCAGTCCTTTTTACAGCAGCTACAAAATCCAGTGAACCAATGTCCAAATGCTTTCAGATGTTGAGGAGAAAAGGACGATTTATACTCCTTGGAACTAGTGGCATGGAAATAAATCGTGCAGATATCTATGCTAAAGAGCTGGAATTTAAAATCGCTACTTCTTATGGTCCAGGTAGATATGATTCACGCTATGAAGAGGAGGGTATGGATTATCCTATAGATTATGTGCGCTGGACAGAAAATAGAAATATGCAGTGCTATTTGGACATGATAAAAGAGGGCAGAATTAGCATTAAACATTTGTTTGGAGAACCTTATCCTGTTGAAAGAGCAAATACTGCATATCAGGCACTAAATGCCCCAAATGCACCCATGCTGGCAATTCTTTCATATCATGAATCTCATTCCAAGAATGATTATCCAACAGATAAAATTGTCATGAACTATAGTAAAAAGAAAAAACGAAATGAAGGTGCAATATCTTATGCTGTAATTGGTGCTGGTAGTTTTGTAACTTCAATGCATTTACCAAATTTAAAACAATATCCTAATAAGTTTTATTTAAAAGCAGTAATGAGTAGAACAGGCATATCAGCAGCCTCTCTAGCGGCACAGTATAATGCTGAATATGCAACAACAAATATGCAACATATATTAGATGACCCAGATGTGCAATTGGTAATCATATCAACTCGCCATAATTTACATGCGCAAATAGCAATACAGGCGTTACGCGCTGGAAAGCATGTATTTGTGGAGAAGCCGCCTGCATTAAATGAACAAGAACTCATGGAATTAACAAAGGCCATTAAGGATAGCGGCAAAAGATTTTTTGTCGGGTATAACAGACGATATTCTAAATATGCAGAGGAAATAAAGAGACATGTTAGGAATAGAAGTGGCAGCCTTTTTTTAGAGTATAATATGAATGCTGGCTATATTGCTCCAGACCATTGGGTTCATGGTAAGGAAGGTGGAGGGCGAATAGTAGGGGAAGGATGCCATATAATTGATTTATTTAGCTACTTAATTGAATCAAAGCCTATTAGCACTTCGGTGAATTATTTGTTACCATCACGTGGTTATTACAAAGCAGAAGATAATGTTTCCGTTACAATTACCTATGAAGATGGCTCAATTGCTGTGCTAAATTATTTTGCTAATGGTTCAAAAAATTGTCCAAAGGAAATGTTGTATGCCGCTTTTGATGGAAAAAAGATTACTCTAAACAATTATGAATCAATTGTGGGTGAAAATATTAGGATAAAGAAAATAAAAACATCCTCACCAAGCAAAGGACAGAAGGAAGAGATTCTTGCTTTATATGAGAATATTATGCATGGAGATGGATTAATCATTCCTGTAGAAGAACTAGAAACAACCTCACGTATTACTTTTGAAATAAACGAGGCTGTTCATACAGCATATAAGAGAATATGTACTTCAAAGAAATTGGAGTGATAACGCTTGTTAGATGTATTACAAATATTAAAAAGAAAAGAACTCTGGATACCTTATTTAAAAAAGTATTCTAGAAGATATGTGAATAAGGTATCTTATAATACTAAAAAGAAATTTGGCATAGACCCGCTAGATATAGATATATCTCGTTTGCAAAAGTATTTGAAACGTAATTCTGGTTCATTGACATATAAATATGTTACAAATCATATGCAATGCTCTTTTTTATGTGAAGATTTTGAAAGCAGCGCTAAAAAATTAAAAGCCGATAAGGATTTTATGTCCAAACTTGAAATGACTGCAAACAATGTTTGTAATAAAAAGTTTCTGGTTCTTGGAAGAGAATTCGATTGCGTTTATAATAAAAATACAGAGCATTACAGATGGCATGATGATATAATAGCTGATTATAGCTATGTTTTATCACACTACTCTTTAGTGAGAGCAAAAAATAATGTACCAGGTGTTGATATTAAGAATGTCTGGGAATTATCAAGGATGCAGTATCTTTTTGCACCAGCGCTTTTTTGGAGGCTTACTGGTGACGAGAAAGCAGCAAAGATTGTAATTAGTGTTATAGAGGATTGGATTAATTGTAATGGGCTAGAGGAAGGACCTAATTGGAATATTGCAATGGAAGCTGGTATTAGGGTCTCAAATATGATTCTAGCGTTTCAATTAATTTCAAATTACGAAGGAATAGATGATTGCTTCATAGAGAAAATAGTTGCATCAGTATATCAACATATGAACTTTATTCTCAGGAACGAAGAAAATGTAGCTGGGAGAACTTCAAACCACTATTTGGGTGGGCTTTTAGGGCTACTGGCTGTGTCATCAACTTTTACATTTCTTCCAAATGCAAACTTTGTCTATGAATATGCTAGGCAGTCCTTTGAAATAGAAATAGAAAAGCAGATACTGTCTGATGGTGGTGGGTTTGAAGGCTCAACGGCATACCAGCGTTTAGTTGGAGAAATGTTTTCTTTAGCAGCTATAGTTATGAAGAATACTCACACTCAAGTTTCTAAAATGTATTTTTCTCGAATTGAAGCTATAGCTGATTATGCGTCAGCAATTTCAAAAACTGACGGTAGTTTCCCACAAATAGGAGATAATGACGGGGGGCGTATTTTTCAGTTATTTAAAGAAAAGAATAACAGCAATGCATTTATGGTGTCTTTGGCATCAGCTTTTATTGGGAAAATATTTTATCAACCGCTATGTAAAGAAGTTTTATGCTTTGTAAAAAGAGATGAAGAAGGCGCTATAAAATGCGGGGAGACATTGAGAGTTTTTCCTGAAAGTAGACATGCTCTATATAAAGCAGGAAATATTTATTGCATATTAACTGCGGGTGATGCACATCGTTTTGATATGGGAGGTCATGTTCACAATGACAAGTTGTCATTTGAATTGATGTACAAAGGCAAGAACTTTATTGTTGATCCAGGAAGTGGATGCTATACGTCTTATCCAGATATTCGTAAAGCATTTTTATCAATTAAGCAACATTCTACTATTCAGATAGGAAATTTTGAGCAGAATATAAGCCATAGTCCCTTTTCAAAAATAAAAAATTCTAGTACTACTAATGAGATTTTTGTTAATGGCAATTTTGATAAGGCTGAGTTGAATGCAAAAATATCAGTATTTCATGACAATGTTGAGTGCATTCAAATAAGAAAGATTTTAATTGATAAAGACAGTTGTATAACAATTGAGGATTGTATTTCTAGTGCATTTACTCAGAAATGTATTTGCAGATATGTTCTTCATCCTGATGTCTCAGTTGAGATTATAGGAAATACAGCAAAAATGGAGAACGACGGAATAAGTATAGTGTTAAAAGCACCTGATGTACTTCATTGTTCTGAAGGACTATATTCTGACAATTATGGGCAATGGAAAAAGACACAGATAATCTGGTGCGAAATTTATAATAGACTCCCAGATGTTAATAAGTTCTATACACAGATTGAATTTTTAAATGACAGAGCAATGCAATTACATTGATAATATAATCTTTAATTGATATAATGTTAAGAAATATAAAGGTAAAGAATGTAATTTACTATTATAAATTTTGGCATTACAAAGCAATAAATACATTAGAGGAGGTGCTAGTCCATTATATGTATATAATTACACTTTGTGCAAAGTGTTAAAAATGGACATAATATGAACGATAATTATCAAGAACAATATATTCAAGGCGAAATTGATCTAAGAGAACTAATTGAAGTAATATGGAAAAAGAAAGTTATGATAATTGGTTTTTCACTATTTTGGGCTGTT